>CAZXZT010000007.1:0-19258 GCA_964645695.1 uncultured archaeon | reverse complement strand
ATTGTGCCTACAGCTAGAACTGCCTTTCGAGCATAAGGGGCCAGACGTTCTCTGATATGCTTGTCCTCTGCTCCAGGGCCAATAATCCCATACCCAATCGGTTTCATTGACGTGAGCTGAAGATCTATTATGCCTTTGGTAACTGCGGTTCCCATAACGAATCCGTGATCTGTTTCTCCCTTTTCAATTATACCCAGTACAACTGCGCCGTCTATTGACTCTCTAAGCAATAGACGTTTGAGCTGCAAGGGAACTTCCATCGATCCGGGTACCCAGGAAACTTCTTCTACGATAAGATCATTTTCGGAGGCGGTTTTTCTTGCCTCCTCAACCATCTTCTCAACTAGCTCCTTGTGAAAATTGCCTGCAACTATTGCTATTGAACTAGCCACTTGTTGTCTCCTTGGCAACTCCAGATATGGTATCCACCGTATTCCGGGTCTGGGTTTCAATCTCTAGATTAATCGAATCTCCAGTCTGCTTTTGCCCCAGATTGGTCAGTCGTAATGTTTCCGGGATAAGATATGCACTGAATTCGTTTCTAGATCGATCGACCTCGCCTATTGTCAAACTGACTCCATTAAGCGCAATATATCCTTTGGGAAAAATATAGCGCATAACCTCTGATGTGGTCTGAAAGGTCATTACATGGTTGTTCTCGGGTTTGTCAACTTGAAGAACTGTAACCACATCCGAAACATGGCCCGATACCAAATGTCCACCAATCTCATCACCAAATTTCATTGATCTCTCTATGTTCACCCTATCTTCTTCTTTGATCATTTCAAGGGTTGTTATGTTCAGTGTTTCCATCATGACATCGAAGCCCAGTCTATTGCCATTGACTGATGATACGGTCAGGCACACGCCGTCCACACAAACACTGGCTCCGATTTGCAGGTCTGACGAAAAACCGGCTTGTACTTCAATCTCAAGGTTGTACAGACCTTTCTTTCTTGCAACTGCAGTGACAGTAGCAGTTCCTTCAACTATTCCGGAAAAAACCATGAAACCTCACTCTGAACCATATTTCTTGCGATAAATTCTCATTATCTTCGAAATTATCTTGCGCGATCCTGCCAGATCCTGTTCCATCTCGGGTAATCGGACGGCCTTGACCTTTAGACCTCTCTCAAAGAGCTTTGCCTCCAATTCTTCCGTACTGAACAGTCTCTGGTCATATCCTAGGGCAATGACGTCTGGCTTTATCTCTTCAACTATTATATCGAGCATATCGCCTAGTCTTCCTATAACCACGTGATCGACAGGTTTGAGATGGGAAACCATCTCAGCTCTCATTTCATCAGATAGAACCGGTTCTCCCTTCATCTTTCTGACTGTATCATCGTTAGCTATAATCACAATCAGTTCATCCCCGTATTCTTTGGCCGCGTTAAGAAAATGGGCATGTCCTGAATGGATTATGTCAAAGACTCCCGTAGCTACGACTTTCACTGGCACGCCTCCATAATCTGTCGCCCCTCTAAAAACAAATATCCCTGCTCTCGAGCCCAGATTCGAGCCTCTTCCGAAGAAAGTGCATTACCGTTATTAGCTAACATTTCACAACCCAGTGCTACAGGGGTGATATCTGCAGCCTTCATGAGCGCAACGATAAGCTCCGTGTGGCCCTGCCGGTTTTGCAACAGCTTGCGATCAGCTATACAAACTGGAACGTGGCCCGGAATCCTAAAACTTTGAGCCATTCTGGTTCTGGAATCCTTATCCGACATATGTGCTGAGTTCTGAATCAATTCGGCAAATGATCTGGATGTAAGAGCCCTATCATTGTCTGTTATTCCCGTAAAAGTGTCTTTGTGATTTATGAAAAGCGAAAACGAAGAACGCGTGTCGTACGGAAGTGTATGGCCAAGCATCGTTTCCAATATATCGAATTCTTTGGAATCGTGACTTGCTGCATGATAAATATCATGGGCAAAAGGCAAACCAAGTTTTTGAGTGGCCATGTTATCTGATGCTAAAAACACCATGCCTCCCCCGTGTTCTCTTAGAAAACGGATACTAGCTGGAGTAACGTGTTTGGCGGAAAAGAAAATGTCTGTTTCGCCTTCACGTTCAGAATCATCAAAGACCAGAATAGGGGAGCCTGCAACTAGAGCCTTCGAAGCGTCTTTGAACGGCAATAGACTATCGTTTATTGATATTTTAATACCTCGTGGTAGTTTAACTTTGACCGTAGCATTAAATAATTGTGTATATACTCAGAAATGAGTATTTAGTCTAAATCATAAACTATGTGATCCTGTCGGACCTCAGACGTGGATGCCCGGCTTACATACCGTGTACAAGACAAGTCGCCTTCGTCAAGTTTAACTATCATCAAAGAACCTGAATCTCTGTTACATATCAATGGATCCTTGTCAGGCGAAGTATAGATGTCATAACCTCCCCATTCCTGTTTCCAGCTCTTAGTGAAATCATAGGCTACCACCAATCTTTTGGATTCAGATTCTTCTGTGTGCAGAAGGGAGTAATCCGCAGGAGAATAGCACAGGTGATTCGATTCTCTGAATTTAGGATTTAATCCTGTGGAAGCTTGGAGGAAAGTGATGAATTCGGATGATTTCCAGAAATCTGCTAGAATGGCAGAGCCCTGCTGTCGATTGTAGTAACCGATTTTCTCCTTCCGGGTGAATTTTGGCTCGGAGTGCTGGGGAACGGGTTCCAGAAACTTCGACAAACGGATAAATGGAATATCTCCGGAACTGAAAATTCTTTTAAGGTTGGAAAGAGTTGGCTTTTCGAGATAGTAGAAATTGATTTCAGCCATGATACCATCCTGTCAAAGTCAGTCTCTGGATATCCTTTACAATTTCATTTACTTCATGCCAGGAACGGTTGGATACCTCGAACATGATTAAAGAATTATATTCTGGTATGAGGCTGTCGACCAGTTCCGATTTTCCATCCTTATCTGCCTTGAATATGTTAAGGGCTCCCCCTGTCTCATCGGTGATTTCTGGTGTCAAATGCAAACTGTAGGCTATAATTCGGCCTTCAACCTGATCATCATGAGGAAGTAAAAAATCCCCCAGACCGTAGACATATGCAGCCATATCTATGCTCGAAAGTTTTTTGATCTTGAATGATTCGGCGACCTTCTTCCGCCAAGCCTGATCTCCTAGATCATCTCTAAGAATATTGATTGCCGGATGGTTTACGTCCGTCAGCTCTATGCTTGCCCAGTAACTGAACAAGTCAGACTCTTTGAAATCATATTCCAGACCGGCTAGGGCGTCAATCGCCAGATCCAGTGTGGGAGAATCAAGAAAGTTCTTTACAACCACATGAGGAAATGGACGCAATTTTACTCGGGGAATCTTATCTGCTTTACGCATCTTTTCTCCTTAACCAGTTTAGCATTCCCTCCACCGACCCTAAGTGGGTAGCTGTTTGATGGATGCCATGACTCATGTCTGTCTGTTCAAGGCCAGACCGAGCTCCAAATAAAATCTCCACTATTTCTTCGGATGAAAGCGCCTTTTCGTAACCTTCCGTAACTGTACCCATCCAGAACTCGAATTCGGATTTGACCTGATCTAGGGCCCCCTCGGCCAAGCGGGGACCAAAATGCGTGTAATGAAGAAATTTCAGGTCCAGAGAAGACATCCTGTCTATGCTGTCCAACGCCAAGTCGTGACGATAATAACCAGGAGTAACTGGAAAGGACACATTCAGATTGGAATACCAGAGTCCAGCCGAATCTCCGACGAAAGCTTCGTCGCCGTATATCCATGTTATGTGGTGAGGTGCATGTCCAGGAGTGTGTAGGGCACTCAGACTTGATTGGCCCAAAGACAGAGTATAACCATCATCTGCCGAGATCAGCCTTGATTCGGAGATGGGTCTGGGTTTTCCATAAAGTTCCGCAATCCCTCCTAAAAAGTCACGACTGCCTTCCCACCAGCGTTCAACTGCCGAAACATGCGTGTAGGCCTTGGGATGTACGATGGCCTTGGCATTCTGACACAAATCCATTATATGTCCACCTCCTCCAAAATGGTCTAGGTGAATATGTGTAGGAATAACGTAATCTATATCTTCCAGACTTAAGCCCATCGCCTCTATACCTTCTAGCAAATTGGAATTTGAACTGGCCGGTCCTGTCTCTATGAGTGCGACCTTTTCATCAACAATCATGTAAACAGAAATGAATTTTTTCTCTCCTCGGGGCATTAAGTCGAACCAGAAAACACTATCGCTATGTTTATGGATCAAAGGAGCCACGGAAGGATATGAGAAAAGGGGTTTAAGTTGACCGACGGCCTTATAGGGGCCAGTTGGGATGTATTAGCCCGTTGAGTCAGATGAGGTACATAATTGTGACCGGCGGTGTTCTTTCAGGTCTAGGAAAGGGTGTGACTGCGTCTTCTACCGGTTTATTATTGCAATGCGCTGGCTACAAGGTTACTGCTGTAAAAATAGACCCCTACCTGAACGTAGATGCCGGAACTATGAATCCGTACGAACATGGCGAGGTTTTCGTGATGACGGATGGAGCCGAGGTCGATTTAGACCTTGGAAATTATGAGAGATTCCTGCGTTGCAATCTTACAAAGGAGCATAACATCACCACGGGAAAAGTTTACAAAAAAGTCATAGAAAAGGAGAGACATGGAGACTATCTGGGTCAGACGGTCCAGATAATTCCGCACGTTGTCAGGGAAATTGTGGACGGGATAAAGGATGCCGCCAAGAATGCAAAAGCCGACATGTGCGTGGTTGAACTGGGAGGAACCGTAGGAGACATTGAATCGATGCCCTTCATGGAAGCTGTCCGTTTGCTAGGGCGTGAAGAAGGACGCAAGAATGTCATGTTCATACATACAACTCTAGTGCCTGTCGTTGGTTCGGTTGGTGAGCAGAAAACGAAGCCTACCCAGCATTCAGTAAAAGAATTGCAAGGGCTTGGAATAAGGCCAGATGTCATAGTAGGAAGAAGTGACAATATACTGGATGAGGATATAGCTACCAAAATAGCATTTTTCGCAGACATACCCAGAGAAGCGGTAATTTCTGCGCCCGATGCGAAGTCAATCTATGAAGTTCCCCTGCTTTTCCTGAAGCAGAGATTCCCTGAACTTATAGAAAAGAGACTGGGCTTAAAGACCAGAAAACCAGATGTTAAGAAGTGGCAGGATTTTGTAGATAGGATCTCAGATGGTGGCGAAGAGGTTGAAATTGCAATCATAGGAAAGTATACTTCCTTGAAGGATTCATACATATCGCACGAGGAAACGCTCCGGTATGCTGGGGCAGTTCTGGGTTGCAAGGTCAAAATAAAATGGATCGAAGCTCCCGACCTAGAGGATTCAGAAAGCACGGAAGAACTGGAAGGTGTCAACGGAATCATCGTTCCTGGAGGATTCGGAAACAGAGGGGCTGAAGGCAAGATTATGAGTGCAAGATGGGCAAGGGAAAATCAAATACCGTATTTGGGTGTCTGTTTTGGATTCCAGTTGGCGACTGTAGAATTTGCAAGAAGCGTACTGGGACTGGAGAAAGCCAATTCGGCAGAACTAGAACCGAACGGTCCACATCCGGTGGTTGATATCCTGCCAGAGCAGGAGGATGTAGAAGATATGGGAGCCACCATGAGGCTTGGAGACCACGAGATCAAGGTTTCTGATGGAAAAGCGAAACAGTTGTACGGCAAGGACATTATATTTGAAAGACATAGGCACCGATACGAAATAAATCCTGATTATATCAAACGGATTGAGGAAAAGGGGATGAAATATACTGGGACGGATTCAAGTGGCAGGAGAATGGAAATTCTGGAATTGGAGGGGCACCCCTACTTTGTGGCATCTCAATTTCATCCAGAATTCAAATCAAGACCTGATGCGCCCTCGCCATTGCATCTTGGTTTGGTGAAGGCCGCACTGGCTAACAAAAAAGCGTGATTTTCAAGGGCAAGCTTATTAAGCCACAATTTCTGGCTACACCATGTCCGACGACGACGAGAATGGAGGCGACTTTCAAGAGTTCAAAGGCAGACCGGACTCGGTCGAGGAAGGAATCACGGCCAATGAAATGTTCGTGAGTTTTGGTTTTATACTCATAATTGCTGGATTCGTATTGGGTCTAATCCGGCTTATGGCATTGAACGGCGGAGAGACGCCTGACGAATTCGCTAATGATCTTGAACAGTTGTACCTGAGTTACGTTATCATGTTTGCCGGTATGGTCATAACCTGTTACGTGGGCTTCGGTGGCATGTTCAAAAGAACCGTAGCATCGTTCTTTTCCAAAGACTAGATACTCTCAGAAAGAAACCGTCTGATTCAAACTGACGTGCATGGTTCCATCATTGACCTCAAAACTGTAGGAAAAAGTGTATGTTCCTCCATCCTCCACGGACGAAACTAGAGTGAAAGAGAGTGAATATCCTCTATAAGCGAATAGCGATTCAAAAGTCTCCGCAGTAACATCAAAGGATTTGGACAAACTTGTATCAACTGCCGCATTCTCGACTTCGTACTCCAGTGCCAATGGAAAATCATCTAATATGGTACTCAACAAAGGTGTAAGATCGTGTCTTTCACCCTGATGATACCCTATATTGACGGAATGCGTGATAGTACTGCTCACTGCAATTAGAGTTATTGACATTAAAAGGCCCGAAACTAGCAGTAATTGCGCGCTATCCTTCATCAGCCCTCCCTGTATCCATACCACAACTTAAGACTCAGATCCCAAATCTCATTATCTGCCCAGACTATTCTGAAGGCCTGAACGACAGGTCCAGAAGAAACCTGGCGGTCTACAATAACCTCCGTCTGCCCTCCATGTGTTGCTTCCAGACGGTACGAAACTGAGGGGGGGAGGCCAGCATCCAGATATTGCTTAATCGATGTGTGATTGTCTGTGGCAAGCCACCAGGCAAGAGTTGAGTTATCATGTGTTGTTGCTATGGTAGCATCGGATGGTTGCCAAATATCTAGCATTTCGAGAATTTCCAGACCTGAAAAGTAAAGATCGTTTTCTTCCAGATTATTAGCATCGCTCGTTGGCAAAATGTTTACGGAAACATTTACTACTGAAGTAAAAAGGGTTGCTACTAGAAGAACCTCAAGCACGTGCATCTGACCTTTGGTGTCATTCATAGTAAATTCAGGCTCAGCTAAATCTGAGGAGTTATCATGGATGTTCCAATTCCAGTAAGTTCAAATACAAACCATCCGACAAGAAGCAACATGGATGCTCGGTTAAATGATGAATACAATCTTCCGGTAGACATGAAACCGGCTGCCAACCCGTTACCTATACCTTGTATTATCAAACTGTAAAGGAATATCGTAGAAATCCAAACCTCGTTCATCTCCCTTATGGTGAGGTTTCCTATAGACATGGAACCTGTGCCTCCGGTAGCCGCAGCTGAATCAACAATGGCTGGAATGAAAGTGGATGCAAGAACAAGAATAATTCCCAGATAAACGAAGAATGACGCATAAATGACTGTTACGTAGCTTCCAACTTCCTGCCTCCTCTCAGTCTCCAATGCTTTGATTTCTCTAGCGTCAAACGAAGCTGCCAGAAGAATGTCCGAGATACGGCCACCTGCACGATTTGCCTCATCCACCATTCTAACGGCCCTGGTAACAATTGGTGAGGTAACTCGTTCAGTAAACATGTCCAAAACCTCTCCGAATGAAATGCCCCAGGAAATCTGAGACGCCATTTTGTTAACTTCTTCATTAAGATTGCCATATTCTCCTTTTGCAAGAGTCTGAATCGCAACTGTCATGCTCAAACCACCTTTCCAGTATTCTGCAAGATCTCGGAGGAAATCTGGAAATTTATCCTCGACACGAGCTCTAATCAGGTCTCTTCGCCATCCATATAGTCCATAAGGAAGCATTAACGAGATCAACCCAAAGACCACATAATCGATGGCAGATATCTCCGGATAACTACGGAACCATTCGTTCGCACTCTGTTCATTCTCTATACCATCACTACCAGGAACGCCGTCCTTCGACTCGTTGCTACGGACCGCGGGAAGACCCAGGCCATAAATGGCCTCTACACGATTCTCCTTGCCCATCGTTTCGTCGTAGGTATTCCCAATGGTGAACGAAAAACGACCGTCGTTCATGTGCCAAGGATTATCGAACTGTTTGTCGAAATCCTGATCAACTACCAGGGTCTGACCATCAGTGGTGTTGTTGATATTGGCAATCACGAAAAAGAAAATACCGAGAATTAATGAGAAGAAAACAACCAGCACGGGTGCCCAGTCAGTGGTTTTATCCCTAACGTTCAGCCACCTCGTGACCTTGCTGTACTCCATCCAGCGTCTCTTGACACCTGTACGTGGGTCCTGGTAGCTTTTCTTCTGCAAGTTGCCTTTAATCGTCATTAATCAGTTGATACCTCCTGACTAAGACCATAAAAGATAGTAGAGAATACAAGTTGAATTAAAGGAAATAAGCCGAATACCAGAAGGTACATGTGAATCTCCTCGAGTTGCATGCCCGCTCCTGATACCCAGAAGGTGATAACTGCAATAATCATGGCAAATATCGGTAATGCGACCGCAACAACCACGTAGGCCTCTGAAAACAGAGCCATCTGTTGCAAGACATCCTTGACATGAACTCTGTTCTGCTGTGCATAATACTCTGATCTGTTCAGGAAATACAGCTTCAAGTTGCCTCCTGATGTCACAGTACCTATAATCCCCTGAATGAATTCCGCAAATCTCTCGGAAGGAGTTCTGTCTACAGCTTCCTTCAGCGTGGTAACCAAATCACGTCCCATGAATTCAATACTGTGGAAGATCCATGCCGCATCGTCTGAGATTTCCCCATATATGTCCCTGTTTCTAGCAAGAGACTTGAAAGTCTGTGAGGGGGTAGCATTGGCCGCGGCCATGGCCGACACGTAACTTGCAGCGTAAGGTATCTGTCTATCCATATTAACGCCCCGGCTACTCGCCACCCAGCCAGGGGTAAACAACTGAATCAATCCCACAAGTACTGGCAGGACGAACACTAGAATTCCAATGATAGCGTATTGAACATTATTAGAGACTGCAAAGTTTTCACCGCCCTCCGATGCCGGATCCTCTATCATTTCAATCTGAGGTACAAGGAAACCAACTAGAAACAGTGTGAAAAGTACTCCGCCAACAAATGTAGTTATGACCTGCATAACGGAAGAGGCGACATAGTCCTCCGGTAGAAGTGGAATTCTTGCCTTGACAAGATCGTTCCTGAGACCTAGCGAATCTTTGGTCAGCATGCGACCTAGCCATCCTAGTAGAACTCTGCTAAACGTTTCAAAACCGGTCAGAGCCATTTGTGCCACCAACGTGGATTAGCGGAACGTTGAACTCTATTGGCCAAAGCAGCTTTGAGACTCGTAAGGGCCTTGGCGACACGGTCCTCTTCGGAAGACGTCAAGGCGGCTTTCTTCTCCGGCTGATCCTCTAGTTTCATGATCTTGGACTCGGTCTTGGCTCTCTTGTTGAGCTCAGACCGGACGCCTTTCAGCATGCGCCTAGCCTCAATCGCATTGAGCGATGAAACATTACCCAGGTCAATCTGTTTGGACAATGGAGTCAGTTGTTTAAGTGGAACGTAGTAGGCTTGATCCTTCAACATATCAGCTTGGAGTCGGGTCTCAACTTTATCGCGTCGGGTCTCTTCTTTTGCAATCAGCTTGGAACGTTTGGTCGGGTCGTCTGTCTGCGATATCTTGGCATCGCTCTTGGATCTGGCGGCCTGCTCCTTAGCCTCCCGCTTCTGGTATTTCTGCCTGACCTTGGGCGGGAAGTCCGAGACATCTACACCCTCGTCTTCCGAACCTGACAGGTCCATACTACGATCTGTGACCTGACGCCGACGCTTCTTGCCACCTACCTGCATGTCCGCATAAACTTGACGCATGACATCTTCAGGGTGAACGTAGTACTCTGCGATAACTTTGGCAAAGTCTTTGTAATCTCGGATTGCCTTCTTGAGACACCATTCGATAACCAGCTGACGTCTCTTGATCTCGTCCATGATCTCGACTCGGTTGAGATTAGCCTTGGCCATAATCTTCTCGAGTATGTAGGATTTGCCTGTGAACAGGAATTCATCAACCGTATTGTCCCACCTGAACGCCTCGTTGGTAAGTAATTCGTGAGAGTGCGGATCTATTCCAATAATCTCGACTATGTTCTTGTTTCGCCTTACACGTTTTCCTGCGATACGCGTCTGAATCTGAATTGAAATTCCGTCCAGAGCAGGAATCAGAACCCTTGGAATTTCGATTGGCTTGTTCTCAAGACGGTGGACCAAGCTTTGAATAGAATCTGCGTGGAAAGTCGAGTAAGTTGTGTGACCTGTGGCCATTGCCTGGAACAGAACATAGGCCTCAGCACCGCGAATCTCTCCCACAATAATGTATTCCGGACGCTCTCTGAGAGCTGCTCTCAGAAGGTCATACATGTCAACCTCCCCAGGTGCTTTCATGCCTGTTCCGCCAGCTTCACCTCCAAAGCCCTGTCTTGTACATCCTGGAATCCAGTTGGGATGTGGCAAATTCAATTCTCTTGTCTCCTCTATACTGACAATCTTGTGTTGCCAGGGAAGGAAAAGTGAGCACGCATTCAGCGATGTAGTCTTACCAGAGGCAGTTCCCCCGACAAACAGCATAGACATCCCATATTGCATGGCCATCCAGAAGAACGAAATCTGCATGGATGAGAATGTCTTGAATTCGAGCAGATCAACAGGAGTAAATGGTTCATCCCTGAAACGCCGGATAGTGAAGGTGGAACCCTTAGTGGAAACTTCCCTACCAAGAGTCATGATAATTCGTGAGCCGTCCATCAAAGTTGCATCCAGAAGCGGTTCTGCAATCGAAATATGCTTGCCACAACGCTGAGCCAGACGGATGATGTAACTTTCGAGCTCGTGTTCATCCTCCCACATCACATTTGTTCTCAATGACTCGAACCTTCGGTGGTAAACGAAGACCTCAACACCTGGGCCATCACAAGAAACATCCTCAATGTTCGGATCGCGCATCATGGTGTCTACCTTACCATAGCCAATCAGGTCTCTTTCTATGTAGTAGTGAATCTTCTCACGGTTGCTCTTGCGCGATTTCAACCTGTAACTATTCAGTATGTCGTCTACAGCCTGCTTCAAGAAATCCTCCTGGGACTCATCCATCGTTTCTCGATTGATATTGAGTGCACGCTGAAGAACCTCTTTTATCGTATTCAGATCGTCCTGTTCCTGCTTGGTGGCTTTGGGCTCGACCACATAGTAAAATCGGGAATAATCTCTTTTGTCAAATAGAACCCGGACATAAGAAAACGGAGGTCGGACCGGGTACGTATCAAGCTCTTCGAAGTCCTCGCCTATCTCAATATCGTCCATGACAAGGTCGTGTATTACACCCTCCTTCTCAGCAGAGCGACGCTTCCGGTCTAGGGCTTTTCTTTGCTTCTTGAGCTTGCGACGCTCGAGCCAGGAGAGCTTTGATTCATCAATAGGTTCCTCCTCCTGCCCAAGCAGTCCAGAACCGGCATCTAAAGTTCCCTTTGCTGCGCTCATCTCAGTTTCCCGACGTCAACTTGACGACCTTCAGTTCGTTATCATAATATGCGACTATATAAGATGTCGTCGACCGTAAAGGAATCCCACCTTGAGTTTCTATTGCAGTTGCCGGATAAAGTGGAAAAGTGACCTCGTATGAACCTCCTCTCGGATTAAGTGTTGTGACTTTCAATCCCCCTTCAGTCCCGTTCACCTTGTATTGGATACCATGATTTATGGCCTCTATGCCCGTATCCAATCTAACGACTGGGGATGCTGTTGGATGCTCGCGGACGGTGTTCAACAGATCCTCTATCGCCAGCTGAAAATACAGGGCCAGCTGTTCGGCCTCTTCCTGTGCGGTATTGGATACATTGCCGTTAATTATGGTGCTGGAAGTAAGCATCATAGAAGACAGAATCAGAACTGAAATAAGTGCTGTATAAACGTAGCCGATTAATTCAGAGGCTGCAGAATCATCGTATATTAAGCGTGACATGAATGGTCCTCTCCATTATCCTGAAATCGAAAGCCGTGTCCTGGGAATAGGCAATGTCCTCCTCAAAACCCATGTTGGCTGCCGTAGTAGATTCCGAACTGGTGAAATAATACGTGTTACCGTCAAATCCCCAGTTTGAAAGATAGTAATTCCTGAGAGCGATCGAACTGTCGCCCGTAAAACCCATTCGCAGGGAATATATGGCGAACGAATTGTCCGTACCGCCCTGATTGCGAGCTTCAAAATTATAGTTGCCAGCCATAATCGATTTGGACGACGAAGACATGTTGTAATCTGTCTGGTAAAGAGATATCGAATCATACGATCCCGAAGTCTCGGTGGACCTAATCAAAGGCTTGGAACTCACGAAGAAAGAGCCTCCCGGTTCCTTGGAGACCAATCCGCCGTTAAACATTCGCATTTTGTAAACACCTGAAACTGAAGAATATTTGTAAGACAAGGAATCGGATCCATAAATTAGGAAACCACCAACCTGAGTTGCGTTCTCCGTGCTAGTATATGTTGCTTTGACACCATAGACCAGTTCTGGAAAACCAGTCACGAGCTTCGAGGAAGTAGCCCCTGTCCAAACCGTCCCATTGGGATAAGTCAGACTGACACTGTAATCGCTGACAACGCTTTTAGAATCGGTCATCGCAAAAGTTTTAGCACCATTCTTCGCACCGATGATTTTAGGATCCGACCACGGTACGGTGGTGTAATAGTATCTGATCTCGTCTAGATTCTCGCGAAGAACGAACGTGCCCGAACTGAAGGAAACCGTTGAGGAGCGGGACGAACCGTCACCCTGCAGTATGACCTGGTCCATGTCAGCATCAAAATTCAGAAGATTGTTCTGAGCTGAAGTATAGATTGCATAAGCCTCACTCTGCTGTATCTGAGGAATGCCCCAAGCTAGCATGGTCCCTGTAATTGTGACCATAATGCCCAGAATAAGAACCGTACCTATTATGGGACTAACGCCATCTTCTGACTTGCGGAAGTAAAGCTCACGCTGCACATGTGGCCACTAATAGGGGTTCTAAAAAGTGTTAGGTTCTAATCTGATTCATTATCTTCCAGCCATCTTTCAGCATCTATGGCAGCCATACAGCCCATTCCTGCGGCTGTGATGGCCTGACGGTAACGGGTGTCGACAACATCTCCTGCCGCAAAAACACCGGGGACACTGGTCATGGAGTTCTCCTTCCAAATTATATATCTCTGAGTGTCTGTCTCGACCTGACCATTAAGAAAATCAGTCATTGGTTTATGACCAATTGCAATGAACGCTCCGTTGCAGGAGAAATTTTCCTCCGTGCCGTCCTGGGGATTAACCAAAATGGCACCCTCAAAATTCCCGTCACCGCCAATCCAGCCCTTAACGACACGATTCAATTTCCATTCGATCTTGGGATTGTTCTTGGCCCTCTCTACCATTATTTGTGACGCTCGCAGGCCCTCTCTGCGATGCACAATTGTAACTTTGTTACAGAAACGTGTCAGAAAAGTAGCTTCTTCCATGGCCGAGTCTCCACCTCCGACTACTATGACTTCTTTATCCCTGAAGAAAGCGCCATCGCAGGTTGCACAGGTTGAAATTCCTTGACCTTTGTGAGCTACTTCATTCTGAGCGTTGAGCCAAATTGCCTCGGCTCCAGTGGCAATGATAAGAGTCTTAGCCAAGTGCTCTTCCTTACCGACGGTCACTTTGAATGGACGGCTTGACAAATCCACCGAATCCACATTTTTGTCAACTATATCGCAACCGAAACGGGAGGCCTGAGCTCTAAGTTCCATCATCATCTCTGGGCCATCGATTCCCTCAGGATAGCCAGGGTAGTTCTCCACTTCACTGGTTAACATCAACTGCCCTCCGCTTGCATATCCTGCAAACAAAAGAGGTTCCAGCATTGCCCGGCCGGCGTATAATCCTGCAGTATATCCTGCTGGACCTGAACCGATTATTATGGCGTCATTAATTTTAGGCACCTAGGCCTAGTTACAAGGTTGCTAAAATCGTTACGCCGAAATCAGCCATTCCATCTGGCCGAGACTATGAAACCTGTATGGCCCAGCATGCTGGTCTTCGGCCGGAGAGCATTTGGTCTGGACTGCCACTCTCGTTGAAGGACTTCGACAACCTCAATTTCCTTCCATTCTTTCAAAGAAACCAGAAGGTTCCCGACTTGGTTTACGGTCGGAACATAACTCAAAATGAAACTGCCTGTTCTCAAGGATTTCTTTGCCCATTCAATAATTTCTTCAGGATTAGGAAGATCAAGTACTATTGCGTCTGCCCGTATTTTCTTGGTCTTATCTCCCAACTCGCTGTCGCGAATCTCAACCAAGTCCTTCCAAAGACTCATTTCCAGATTCGTCTCAGCTATTTTGGAATGACGGGGATTGTTCTCAAAGGTGATTACTCTGCCGTCCGGGGCTACTGCCTGAGCAAGTGCTAGAGTCAGAGCAGCCGAACCGCTACCGGCCTCAACTACCGTATCTCCTGCCACCAGACCCGACTTGTAGACCATCCAGGCAATGTCTTTGGGCAGGACTATCTGAGGTCCGCGCTTGATGTTAGATTGCAAATCCGACATGGTATATCTCGCAATAAGGCACTTCTCTCCAAGAAAATCAAATTCGGTTCCGATTTCCTGATCCTGCACTGCATCGCTAGGAAAACGGCCAAAACCGCTTATCTCGATTATCTCAGAATCCAAATCCACAAGATGCGCCGAACCGCCAATTATCAAAAGATTCCAGTTGCTCATGGGGGCTGGCTAAGAGAATTAGCCTACCAAAAGCTTGGCATCAGCCAAAGAATATTTCCAATCATCCGAAATAACGCCATTTGAACGGTAATATTTGACTAAACGTAGGATTTTCGCTTCAGTAAGATGCAATGCACGAGTATTATGATTGTCTTTGTTGTTTACTTTCAAATGTTCTCCCAGACGAACTGCCTTCCGCATCAGATTAGTGAGATCCTCCGGTAATGATGGGGAAACCTTGTTTTCCTGCAGAATCATGAGGATTGATTTGCCGGTGGCCAGTTTCACGCTGGGGACTCCATGCGTATCTCTCAATGTAATCCCAATTTGCGACGTGGAAAGTCCTTCGGAAGCCAGCTTTAGTACATCTTTCTCCACTTCTTTAGGCTTGGGCGACCACTTGGGACTCTCTTTTCTAGTCTGTGGACTAGAACCGGAGCGACCTCTGTGCCTTGCATGAATTCTTGCCATGTATCCTAATCTCCTGTGGAGAGAATGGCGCCAGTCAGGCCCGTATAAAAACATTGGCACATTCAATAGCCTGTGGTCCAGTAAAGCGCCAATTCCGTATTGGAATAAAGCCTGTACGTGAAATCGGGCATATCTTTGTAGCGGTAATTCAAAATCAGGGAGAGCGTAGACGACTTGCCACTCATATCTGGCATACCCAAATTTACAATTGACAATGATGTATTCTGCTCTATCTCGGATGAAAAGATTTCTGTATTATTCCATTTCCACAGATGATCTGAAGCGTTCCAATACATGTCCTTAACTGAAATCCGTTCAATTTCCATTCTTCCAATCTCCACATTGCCTTGTGACAATTGCAATGAATCTGACTGTGCCTGCATATCTGAATAGGCGGCAACTCTTCTCTCTCTTTTGTTATCATTGCATTCAAATATCCCTTTTTCCAGATTACCGTCCATCCATTGCGACATTGAAATACTGCTATCACGAATGTGATATGTGTAGAATACCGGTTCCCGCTCGTGGGCCTCAATCCGGTAGCCAAGATCTACATACGAGAATGACACAAGAAGGACTGTTAAAACTGAAAAGAGAGCGGTTATACGTCTAGGATGATCTTGAAGGTTATCTATGAAAAAATCGAACCCGGGAGCCATGAGAAGGAGAATCCCGAAGGTTACTAGATAAGGAATGTATATAATATCTGAAATAACGAAGAAAGACAGGGTCAAATAGGACATTGAGAACAAATATCCAAGCTTAATTCGTCCCTCCTGAATCCAAAATACCAGACCGAGGATAGCTATAAAAACAAAAGGCCCCACATTTATCAGGTAATAGACTGCTAAATTTGCTAGTGATGATAACACACCGTTGCCACTGAAAAGATATACTCCGATAAGTTCATCATCGGGACTGTAGGGGGAAAAATCCAGGTACTGCAAATAGAACAGATAACCTGACAGGAAAATAAGTAAACCCAGTGTCTGTCTGCCTGCCCGTTCACGGTTGGTGGCATTCTCTTGCCAGTAGAATAGAATATGTGCTACTAGCAGGGCCAAAAGCATTCCTGGGAAAAGAAGGGCCATACGATGTAGAGATGGCAGGACTATTATGAATAACGAAATCAGCGCAATTAAACGGGCAGGGTGGCGCCCGTGTTTTGAATTTGACAGTCTCAAAAGCAACCAGACAAAAAAGGGAAGAAGTGCTATGTACATGAATCTGAGTGAAATTCTCCACGACGAAAATGTCAGGAATCTGGGTGCCAGTGAAAAGCAGAGGGTCGCGAACCAACGGCTACGATAATTATCAGTCAGCTCGCCTGAAAGCATGAAGAAGCCGAACGTCGAAATCAGCGAAAGGGAAATGCCATGAATTAGAACGTAATCATAAATCGAAAGACCCGTTGTAAACGTAACTGCAGATGCTAGGAGCGTAGCGCCCTGTGGAGATGTCCCGGGGAATAGGCCATATAGCGACAGAAGCTCTTCACCTGCGAATATCTGTCCATTGGATATGATCGACTTTGCCATGGATATATAGTAGAAATTGTCGGTTCCGGTAGGAGAGGGAGTGAGAGGGTAACGCAACAAGATGGTGAAAAGACCTAGCAGAATCAGGCCATTTTGCTTGCCTGGACTTGGTCTTTTCATGCTTCATCAGATGGACTATGTATTAAGGGAGTATGTTCGATAAAAACTAGTTATTTGTACTGCATATTTTTATATAGCAGATACTCTCATCTCGAACCACCTATAATGGGGGCGCAGTTTGTCTATAATTGGCACCAAGAATTACAGTCTGATGGCGTTACTGCTTTTGACCGCTCTACTAGCTGGGAAAAGTGTTGATGGATATCCTGGGGGTGGAGATGGAGACAGTGCAGGTGACGCTTGGGTAGAGGGAGAGGTTCTCCCCAAAGGCTGTTGGTGTCACGGTGAGGGAGATGATCAGCTTAACGAGGGAATGTACAACTTGGAAGGAATACCAAATACCTACGTTCCTGAAACCATCTATAACATAACTCTCACTATAAATGATACAAATGTGGAACGCGCAGAGAATGACAACGGAAGGTATGGCGGGTTTCTAGCTGTAGTTACTGAAGGAGAATTTGTCTCAGATGAAAACTATTGGGTAGGTGGCAATGGATTGTATCTTTCACATAACGATAACAGTAATAGCGTCAGGAATTGGACTTTCCAATGGACTGCACCTGCTGAAGGAACAGGAGATGCATTATTCACCATATACTTCAACGCTGTGAATGGAGGAGAGGGGGCAGGCGGGGATCAATGGTCCACTGTGTCAACAGTCTCGCTTGGTACTCCACAAGAAACTTCAAGTGATGTGTCAATACATGAATTAGGAGTCACACTAATGCAATACTGGATCGGACTTATTGGAATCGCTGTTGTTCTTCTATCAGTTCTAATAGCTTACATAGTAATCAGAGGAGGGAGTGCACATTACAGAGGTTAATGAAATCCTAGATAAGGTCGCGAAAGGTGAACTTACTACAGAGGATGCTCAGAAGATATTAGGAACTTACAAGGATGAAGAACTAGGAAAGGAAGTCCGAAATATTCCTGGAAAAGAACAATTAGAAATCTTTGCCATAATTCTGGTTCTTATGGTACTTGAATTAATGTATGATGCTCTCTTCATTTACGGCATTATGGAGAGCTGGGATCAGCAGTTTTTGTCATTTACAATTGCCATGGCATTCCTGATCCTAGGATTGATGCTGGATTTCTACAGAAGATCCTTCATGCCTGATGTTCTGGAGACTAAAAAGAGAAGGAGGAAAGTTATAACCAAACTCGAGAGATAGTCATGGACATTACACGTAGAGGTTTCCTGAAAGGCGCAATTGGACTGGCTGGTGCCGGCATGACCGGAGCGCTTACAGTTCCTGCGCTGAAGTCACTATTGCCTCCTCCTGTAACGAGATGTAATAAGGATAATGCACATGAAACTCTGACTTACAAGGGCGAGGCTGGGAAGTGGTACGAAAGTATGAATGGAAAGACTGCTAAGAAGGAAGATTTCAAACTCTGGGACGTGGCCATTGTCAATTGGGGGCCAGTAGAGCTGGAAGTAGAATTAGGAAGTTGTGAGATCCAACTAGCTCTTGTTAAAGTACCAACTGAAGCTGGAATGGAAAACCTAGGCGTCTCAGATGATGGAGGAAATAGCACTATGATGGCATACCACACCTACAAGTGCCCGCACCTTTGTTGCAAACCTGTATTCACACCAGAAGGAACCAGTACCATCAGTGGTGATGACTACAATAATATGTTTTTGTGCCCCTGCCATCTTTCATTGTTTGATCCGGTATCAGTAATCAAGAATATAGACGAACAAGGAAGAGAAGTTATGGCTGCCGAATTGTTGGAGGGGCCAGCACCTTATGGCTTACCTGTAGTACCTATTGCTGAAAAAGATGGAGGATTAATAGGTCTAACGACACACTTAGACTGGCTGAAATATTGCGGACAGGGATAATCATGAAATTCAACAGAATTGTAGCAGTGATAATCGGGTGTTTGGCATTACTGGCCCTGCCAGTAAGTGCCGAGACTCCAATTCTGGAAGAATTAATGAGGAAGTATACCTTTCCATTGATTTTCCTATCATTAGCCGGTGCAGTTGCAGGAGTTGGATATCTATACGTAACTGGTTTACTTCCCAAAGTACTCTTTGAAACTTGGAGGTGGATTGATGAGAGATTTGCATTGCACAGATACGTTTCCTTGGCCAAGAGGGAATACTATTCTGTGGTCTACACCCTGATGCCAGCGACTGGAAGGACTATGCCACAGTCCCACACAGAGAGATACAACGTAAAGGCTGTGTGGTATTGGTATCCCTTCTACTCATTAGGAGGATTATCCTTTATTGCATACGAAGTGCTTACCATAACTGGAATTTATCTAGCGTTC
>CAZXZT010000006.1:0-19350 GCA_964645695.1 uncultured archaeon | reverse complement strand
AATACAGCATAAAGCAACGCTGGCCAGTATTATTCTGAACCGGGGAGCCAATGACAAGGTACAGCAAACAACGGGTGAGGTATACAATACCTATAACCTAATATGCAAACGGTTCAAAATGGACCCTCTAACCCAAAGAAGAATAGGCCATATAATTTCCGAACTGGATATGCAAGGACTAATCAACGCCAAGGTAGTGAGTCTGGGGCGCCAGGGCCGAACAAAGTTCATAGGCATGGCAATCGAGAAGAGCCAAATTGACTGCATTCTGACGGATGTACCTTTTTTGTCAGATATTGTTGAAGAAATGAGAAAGGCCGGCTACCTTCGCAGTATGCAACTCAGACTAATCTGATTTTTTAGAATCGCGCGTTAAAATTCCTTCTTTCCATCCTTGCTCCCACCCGGCTACGATGGCCGCTTGCAAACCTGCCTTTCTAGCTGCCTCTCTTGCCTTGTCCAAAGCCAATTCCCTCTCAGCCTTCGATTTTTGGTTGTTCACCGTGCCCGATATCTTTCTTGCCTCTTTCGTCAGTTCCCTGGCTTCAGCCCACATGCCTTCCACTGCATTCTTAAAAATCTGTTCACCGGCTGGACCCGGTGGAGCCGAGATTGCGACCGTGAAACCTTCCTCTTTAGCCTCTGTATAGGCTCCGGATTTGATGGCCGTACTCTTAGCTTTTTCCATCCCATACTTGGCCCAGGACTCTTTTCCCATAGAAATCGAATCACTAGCTGACTAAAGAAGTTGGGGCATTAATCCCTGTATGTGTCTGGGAAAAGCAACAAGAGAACGGTGATGATCTCCAATCTTCCCAACATCATCAACACAGAGAGCAAAATGAGGGTGGACTCCTCGAAACCGTAATATGTGGTTGATGGACCAATTGAACCTAGTCCTGGACCTATGTTTGCAAGACACGAAAGGGAAGTAGATATGCCCTCTATTAGAGTCAAGTCAGGTTCCAGATACAAGGTAACCAATGAACCCATCAAAAAAAGTATAATAAAGATAAAGAAAAAGACGCCGACGTTACGGAAAAGATCCTCGTTCAGAACCTTATCTCCAATTCTAAGTTTGATGATAGCGCGAGGATGTATCACTAGAATCAGTTCTCTTTTCAAGGCTTTCAACAAAAGCATTATTCGAACCATTTTGATTCCGCCAGTTGTAGATCCAGCACAGCCCCCCATGAACATTGCCAAGAGAAGAACAAAAATTGATAGCTTTGGCCAAAGCATGTAGTCTGTCGTAGTGAAACCTGTGCCAGTAAGCAATGAGACTGACTGAAACATAGCCTGGCGCAAGTTTTCACTATAATCGGAAACCGAACCAACGGAATCACGAGACATACGATTCGCAAAAATCAGGAAGGAACAAGTGGCAAGTAACAATAAATAGAATTTTAACTCCTCATTGCCTCTAAAAATATTGAACGATTTCTTTATCCTTGATGATATTGGATTTTCGTTGTTAATTAAAGTGGTAGAGACATAATACAAAAGGACGAAGTTCACACCAGAGATTAACATAAAGAATACTACAATCGAATCTATAGTGACACTGTTGTATGAACCGATTGAATCAATCTTTGGTGAAAAGCCTCCTGTTGAAACCGTTGAAAACGAATTGCAAATGGCATCATACAGCGGAATATTACCTAAAAAACGAAGAAGTACGATTTCTGTAAGGGTCAAAACAAAGTACAGGCTCCACAAAAGGCGTGCGGTCTGAGCCATTTGGGGTTTTAGCCTAGTAAGGCCAGTTCCGGGCATCTCAGCCTGAAGAACTTGAATACCCCCTCCAAACAGTCTGGAGAAGATAATCGTGGCCAAGACAATGATTCCCATCCCTCCTAACCACTGGGTCTGAGATCTCCATAGTAGAAGTGATTTAGGGGCATCAAAATATCCCTTTCCATATTGTTCAGAATTTACGACAGACGCCCCTTCGGGAATCTCGAGTATAGTTGCACCAGTTGTTGTCAGGCCTGACATGGACTCGAACAGAGCTCCGGCCAAACCCATTTCGTATGACATCAGACCCATGCGCTCTGATGCCACAAAGGGCATTGCTCCAACGGTCACCATAATGATCCAGACCACACTGACCAGAACGAAAGCTTCGCGATTTCTGATATCCTCGTCAATATGAAAATAATAATGGAGGTAGCTACCTCCAGCTATACACAAAAGCATAGGGACAAAAAACATCCAAACCAAGTTCAGAGGCTCCTCGCCTAGAATTAAACCGGCAAAAATAGGCAAGATGAAAGATAAACCAAAAAAAGCTACAATCGTTCCTGCAAGACTTAATATGAGACTAGCTCTCATCACTTACTGGAAGAAATTCTCCACCTCGGGTAGTTGATTCTTGAGAGTGAATACCAGTGCATGATCTCCTGCCTGCAAAACAGACTCACCATCCGGAAATAGTGGTTCTCCGTCTCTGTTAATCATGGCCAACAAAGTATTCTCTGGAAAATTAAGATCCTTCAGCTTCTTGCCAGTTTTGCCATTTTTGCCCTTAATCAAGAATTCGCGAACTGAGGCATCTCCTCCCTCCAGCTCCTCCATGCCTTCGATCTCATCGGTCGAAGTGGCACGATTAACTATCGCGTTAACAGCGACTCTTTTCGGATTTATCAAGGTATCAATACCGGTATCTTGAACGACGTACTCCAATTCGGTCTGATAGACTAAAGCGACGGTACGCTTAGCTCCTTCCTTCTTAGCTAAAAGACAACTCAGAACATTTAGATCCTCCCGGTCCGTGGCGGCAATAAACAAATCTTCGTAACGTATTCCCTCTTCCCTCAGAAAATGGCGATCAGTTGGGGAACCAACCAATAGTCGAACTTCTTCAGGAAGCTGAGTGCTGGCCATGTCTGCCTTTTCCTTGTCAGGTTCTGCTATGTAAATTTCCACATCCTTGTACCTTTTTGCAACCTGCTTAGCAAGCCTGATAGCAATTACGCTGGTGCCGGCAATCATAATCCGTTTGATATTCCTTTCACCAGTTATCTCCTTGGGTATGCCTAACACATCTGACAATGCTTCTAATTCGCTGTACTCACTGAGTAAAACCAGAATCATATCTCGGGGCATCAATGTGTCGCTAGGCGTAGGTATAATCACGCCTTCTTCACGTGAGATCAGAACAATACGGCAATGAGAAGGGAGGTTAATATTTCCAAGAGGGCGCCCCACGGAAGGTGAACTGTCGCTCAAACGAACTTCTAGGATTCTAAGTTTTCCAACCGAGAAATGTTCTAATCTGGTTAAAGCAGGTCTGGATAGGATTTGCCATATTCTATGCATTGCCAATTCGTCTGGACTAACGTATGCATCAACCCCAAAAATCTGCTGGTGGGTTTGTTCGGACGGTAAGTCCGTAAATGATGGATTGTTAATACGGGCTATGGTGTTGCAACCCACTTGTTTGGCAAGGGAACAGCCCAATATGTTAATCTCATCCTTTCCAGTCACACCAATGAATAGATCAGCTTCCTCCACGGATGCTTCATCAAAAAGGAGACTTGGCGAAGCCGCATTCCCTTGAAAGACTTGCGCATCGAGTGTCTGTGCACGCTTTACGGCAGTAGGGTTGGAATCTACTAAGGTTACCTCGTGGCCTCGATAGACAAGGTCTCTGGCAACACGGAATCCAACCTCACCAGCACCCGCAATGAGTACTCGCATCGTTTCCTTCACAAGAGGGGTTTTTTAAAAGCTCTCGTAACGTTCAGGTCTTTATTTGAGGCTCCAGATATTTTAATCCATAGGAAGACGCAATTCCAGCTACGAAAAACAAGAATGTCAGGAATATAGAGACTACTGTAAAATGCTCAATGACTTGACCCAGTGGCAGATTGGGGGACAAACCGCTCTCGTGGTAGCTTTCTTTCCATGGCCACAACGTAATCAAGGAACCACACATTAGACCCGTCAGCAGTGCCATTGTAGTATCAATATATTTGTCTATCATATAGTTCATAAATGGAACAAAAACGATTATGCCAATAATCCCGCCCAGAACTAGATACAGAAGTGGTTCAATATCTCCGCCGTGAAAGGAACTTGCTATGGTCGCATATTGGCCAAGTGTCAAAAGAACAAGAGCGCCACTAATTCCTGGAAGTAGCATGGCTGTAAGGGCAAGAGCTCCTCCGACAATAAACCAGATCATGCTTTTACTGCCAGGATCCAAGGCAAGGCTAGAGTAAACGAGAATAATCGATATCCCTGCTACCGCGAGAAGATAATGCTTGGTTTCAGGATAATGCACGTACCTCCAGGGTTCCCTAATACTGAAAAGTACTAACCCGGAGAAGAATGAAAATACGTAAGGCGCCGTGGATGCTTGTCGCAACAAACCTGGTGAATCATATGGGCCAACTAGGATCTTAGTGACCATGTAATATGAAAATAGCATTCCACAGGCTAACGGAAATAGAAAATTGAAGGCAGTTATGAAGTCTGCCCTAGAATGGGACGGAAAGTTTTCTTTTACAAAAAACAAACAGGAGGATATTGAACTGATCAACTTTCGGTATATTCCCAATATAAGCGCGATAGTGCCTCCGCTTACCCCTGGAACTGCATCAGCGGCACCCATCAATAATCCAAAACCAAAAGTTGACGCGGGAGGACCAAATTTAACTGGCTTACTCATCTTTGTCACCATAATATTCTAATTTGGAAGCTATGGCCACCTTTGCCGCCAATTTACGAGAGGTACGACCTTTTTCTTTTCTAGGGGACCGTTTCACAGAAGGGTGTTGGTAAAGCAAACCGTGTTTAGGAGGAGGGGAGCCATCCGACATGTGCCTAAACAGTGCTTTCTCCGCTCCAAGTAGTTGAATTGTTGATGCGGGCATACGCGCTAATCTGGACAACCCGCCAGCAGCTGCTACGATCCTGACGGAGAGTTGCGTGCCTAGAAGCTCAAACAAATTCGGGAATACTTTTGGAGATTCCTGATCCAAATATTCTGAAAGTTCGGAGATTAATGTTTGCGTTGAAATATAAAACGCTTTCAATGCGTTCATTCGAGAAGGCAAATTACTGCGTTGTAATATTTTTTCGGCATGAGTCCTAGGCTCTCCGGTCACCTGGGTATGCCATGAAGTTAGTCTCTCGGACACCAAATTGAACATCGTGTGAGCCTCATCCAATGCCTCTATAGATTGAATTAAATCCTTATCGGGAGTTAAGCTATTCTTTATCTTTTCTCTGGCCTGAATCATGCTTGCTTCTCTGAGGAGTGGTAGAGGAATGCTACCAGATTCCAGATTTATCTCGGTCCTGGATTTCGAGTGCTCTTCCAGAACACGGGCCAGATCATCTGCATTGGTAGGCAAATCAAGGACTTGGCCTAATCGAATGTACGCCCCTATTGGTGTACCCACAGTTGAAATTTAGATTCTCCGCCTCAGTCTTGATACAATAGTAATAACCAACAATACTGCAATCAGGCCAGGCGCGGGAAGCAAACTTTCCTCTGCCTCCTTGGGAGTGTCATCAGGAAGTACGGTCGATGTGAGAACCGTGAAAGGCAATGTCATCTTCTTAGTATCGCTACTGAAAGTTACATTCAGAATACCGGACATGTCTCCACCAACCTGAGTAATCGGGGGATCTACCTGAATGATAATTTCCAGATAATCGCCAGGTCCCAAACTAGCTGTATCGGAAGGAAGAGAAAACCAAGAAGCACGCTTACCCTCAATTGACAGACTCAAACTCTCAAAGGTATTACCGCTGTTCGTCAGTCTGACTGTGAATTCACCAGTAGTTCCAGCTAGTACATCGCCTGCAGTAGTCTTCAAATCAACATCTATAATTGTTACCTTAGTGACAGATGCGACAAAATCCATTTCAATGGTCTGACCCGATTGATCAGAAGATACTTTGACATGAATTACGTTATCTCCACCATGCACAGTCTCTGGGACGTTAACGGTGAGGTAGAAAACGCACGATTTTGATGGGTCTACTGTGCATTGGGACGTCGAGAAAGTGGAAATCCAGCCAGAGGGTGCGGTTGCCGAGGGCACACTGACATAGTCTTTTGCGTTTCCATTGTTGGTGACATTCAGAATAAAAGTTATGGTTTCTCCAGCCCTAACACCCTCCTTCAAAGCATCGGGAGTTTCGGCAGACAAATGATACACTGGATTGGTGTAAACTGTAAAAGTGTCAAAATTGGTTACCTTATCGTTAAGACCTGAAACACCGACCAGGCTCATGAAAGCCCCAATTGTGGTGTTCGCAGGTTCTGTAGAATGGGAAGTTATCGACAAATCAAAATTGACGGTACCGCCTTGAGGGACTGTAATAGATGAAACACACGCGGAAGGATTGATGCAAGCGATCCAACCCTCGGGCAGGTCGTCAATATGCAATGCTATCTCATCCTGGGCATTGGCCTTGTTGGTCAGATCGACATTGAATACATGAGCTGTGCCAGGACCGGCAAACGATTCTATCTCTATCACATCTATGATGAAATCTGCATAATACTCAACCTCGACCGATAGTGTAAAATCGTCAATTTTAGATCCGAATTCATCCAGTACTATATCCAATTTGCAATTAAAGAAACCCGGATTTGCATGACTAGGAACTTGGAAATGAACCGAAAAGGTCTCTTCGCCAGTATAGGGGTTCAAATTGGCTGTCGTGTAAGGAAACGTGTCTTCAAAATCCCAATCACTAGGACATGAATCGGTTAATTCGAATGTATAGGACTGGAAACTGTTGCCTTCATTAAATAAAGTGAGATCGAAAAAGGAAGTATCGCCAGGGTTGAGAATCTGGGTGCCATTCCAAGTTACTCTATGATCAAAAATCTTGTTGACTAAAGTTGTTGTATCTACCCTATCGGATTTGGAAGAATTCCCCACAGATGTTGCGACTACGTTCATCACAGCTGAATCTGTGTTCCTTGCTGAAGGGGGAATTTCGACATAGAACTCGAATTCGCGAGATTTATCTGCCCCTAGATCCTCGACGAATGAAGTACTCAATGAAACGCCCCAGGCACTACAGCCATCACATCTCACTACACTCAATGAAAAATCGTCTGGGTCAGTTCCATTATTAGTCAGGGTCATTGAATATATCATAGTGGACCCGGGGTTGCCACTCATGCTATCCACATCAACGGTCAGACTAGCGCCCCGTTCAGGGATGCGGACTGAAGTAGTAGTCGTAAGATTGTCATAAAATTGTTCTCGGTTGGAGGAAGCGACGCCGACGGAGGCCAAGGACCAGTCGTCCTTAACCGAATCTGAAGGGCAAGTCACACTCAAAACGACATTGACCTCCTCATCAGGACCAAGGTCATCTATGTTAAACTGGGAAAGGTTAGAGTGCCAACCTGGCTCTACCTCCCCTAAAGATAGAATAAAGGAATCTGTCTCTTCACCTGTATTGGTAACATATAAATCATACAAAGCATGGCCACCTGGAATTGCCTGCTTGGACAAATAAGGCGTTGAAATGTTGACTCCATATATCCTTCCATCGTTTACAGTAGTGGTAGTATAGCAATACCCATAGATATAATCATAACTGTCCTGCTGGACGTGGGCTGAAACCCGAATAACGGCCGACTCGTTCTCTGCAGCTGTATCAGGAATAGACACTATAAAATTGAAAGTGTCGGAATGTGCCGCTTCCAAGTATATGGTTTCTACACTCGTATCGGCAGTCCAGTCCTTGGGAAGAGAACCGATTTCTATACGGAACTCTTCAGCGCTGTCGCCAACATTTGCAACTTCTATCAAGTACGAAACTGACTGGCCCCGATCACCATCCCGCGAATCTCCTTCCCTAGCGGAAATGTCAACTGCATAGATCATGTCTATCTCTAGTAACTGTTCAACGCTGGCGTTTGTGGAAGTAGAGTTCTGCGACGTAACTTTTACCGTGAACGCCATGTCATCATTTGCATCAACGCCCTGAACCGGGCTCTTAAAATTAAACGAGATTGTCTCTTGAGCGCTTGCTGAAACTGAGACTGTATCTACATCCGGTTCAGCATGCCATCCCAAATCGTACGGATCAGACCAGCTAACTGACAAAGTGTATGTGTCATCCTCGTTACCGTTATTTGTAACTATGAAGTTTTCCTGACTCTCTTCGTTACGTGTCACCGAGGAAATTCCCTCATTTCCTGCTGCAAACTCAATCGTAACGTCATAATCACCATCACGGGAGGTGTCGTCATAATTGCCGGACAAGAGTTCCGAATGATTCGCAACGACCTTGTGATTTATGCCACTAATTGGCGAAACCAAAAGCAATGCGATTAGCGACACCAAGATAGAGTATGCACCTTTTGCCATGATTCCTCACAAAGTGGAAAGTTTATATAACTATTACTCGCTGTTTTCATTGTCTTTATCGTCGGCGGCAATGATTCTGGCTATTGAATTTAGCTCTTTCTGCAACTTATGAATGTCGTCCCTAAGCTTCAACATGGAAATTTCAAACGGGGTGAATCCCTGATTTGAAAGCGAACGGGTAGCAATAAACATGCCCAATAAGATACCGCCCAAGACTGCTGCTAAAGAAACTGTGAAAACCGAAAACGAATAAAATATGAGCAAATCGCTCGCATCAAATATAATCCATCCCATCTGAAAAAGGATAAGGTATAAAAGAAAGGCAACGACCAGACCTATCGTTGCCTGATATACAAAAGGTATTTTAGATAAATTCATACCTTGTACTCGAGCGGGACATTATAAGGCAATTCCCAAATCGCTTGTTCCTCTTCATCATCCTCCGTCAATATGACCTCAGCGGAAACTATGTCATCCCCGGAATCCAAATCCGAACTGATCTTTATTCGACAGGAATATTCCCAATACACTTCGTATAAATCTGCTGTGACTGACAACTCAAAATAGCCTTCTGAATTCGTTATATCGTTCATTCTTTCTTCAGATATTGATCTCTGGTGACTGAATACAGATGTCAAGGTCTCGTGGTCATCATTCAAACCTATTGTCAAGTTGCCCATCTTGACCCGGGGAATAGTGTACAGATAAATCCAGGTGCCCTCTCCATCGACGTAATCAATCTGCATAGAAACAATCGTCCGACTTGGTTCGGACTCCTGACAACCTGCAAAGGCGATTGTCGTGAGCATTAAAAACACTCCAATGGCTCGGTACACTACCATGTTCCAAAGATAGGGGATAATAAGAATACACGTACGGACAGAGGATAACATCAATAACTAGGTCTTGTGAGGGGAGTTATGCCTGCAAAAGGTTTCCAGTTACTTGCTATCGAGGCCAAAAGACATCAGAAATCGACACCGCAGAAACAAGTGAGAATTGATCACAATACAACTGTTCTTTCGGTAAAAAAGAAATCCAGCAAACACATGCTAGTCGAAATGAGATACACAGTTTCATACGGTTTGCTGGGAATAGTACAACTGGACTGTGAAGTAGGATACGGAGATGATATCGGAATAGACAAAGCCGTCAAAAAATGGGAGAGGGAACACAAGCTACCTGACAAGATTGCGGAGGCGGTGCACAATAGGACCTTGGCGCAAGGATCGTTTGAGGTCTTGAACATTGCTAAGAAACTGAACCTTCCGCCACCATTTAAGGTGGAGATTCCCCAAATCAAAATCGGGAAGAAGGCGGAAAACACCGGTAAGGATGACAGCCCTGAAATAGCATAATCATGGCAAAAATGGACTTTGAATGCCCGAAGTGTAAAGAGCTGAACAGAATTATCATACTGGGAAATGATTCAGGAAGATTCACAAGAACATGTGTAAAATGTGATTCCGAGCTTGAAATAGAAATGGCCGAGGGTGAGGAGGAACTGCAGACCGTCTTGACTACAGATAGGACTGACACAAACAGAGCAAAGACAGTGCCTGAAGATTACAAAAAATACAAGGGCAGAGGCCTTGCCAAGAATTCTCAAACGAAAACAATGGTGACTGTAATTTCAGTACTGATATTCAGCTCTGCGCTAATGGGTTTTATTACTGGTGGATTACTTCGGGACCTCCCAGATGAACATTCGGGATACAAAGAAATCAATGTTGAGATTGTAGTAAAAAACAACACGTCTACCCTAGAAAATGCAACTATCACCGTTAATTCGCATGAAGCTAAGCAAACCTATGCTGGAAAAGGAACATATCTCGTTTTTCTAAAACCAGGAAAATATCAAATCGGTGTAAGCGTTGATTTGCACAAGAATTCCACGATGTCGGTATACGTCCCACCTCAGGAAGACAATCTAAGCCTGGTCGATATTGAACAAGGCATAGAAGGAATAAACAGATTTACCTTCTATATGAAGGAAGGATCAGGAAACGAAGAATTGGATGACAGTGTGTATATTAAAATAAGTAAATGGTGCCCAAGCCTGATTTTTATCTTCTCTCTAATCGGAATATGGGGTGCATGGATCACATATACATTGCAATCTTACAAGTACGCTCAGATTGGAGCCTTCTTCTCCATTTTAGCAATGGGGTTCTTTGTGGTTGGACCAATACTGGGATTCATAGCACTGTTGCTTCTTCCAAAAATCAAGAATATGTTCAACCGTTCCTTTTAATAACTAGACCAACGCGACTATATTGTGAAGTTGAAGGCAGGACTTGAGGTGCATCAACAGCTTGACTGCGGTAAGCTTTTCTGCAATTGCGATTATTTGGAATCGGGTACTAACGGGACATTTAATCGCGTTCTGCATGCAACCTCAAGCGAAATGGGAGATGTGGATGTTGCGGCAGAGGCTGAAGGAATCCGGAAATTTACATATCACAACAGAAGCTGTAATTGTCTGGTTTACACCGATGAAGAACCACCTAGAGGGCCGAATGAAGACGCTATCGAAATTGCAGTCCAATTTGCAAGGCTAACGGAAGCTGAAATAATTGAAGAAGTGCAATTCATGCGAAAAATAGTCGTTGATGGCTCGAATACAAGTGGTTTCCAAAGAACTGGACTGATTGCAACAGGTGGCTATATTGAATATGAGGGAGGAATACTGGAACTGGATCAAATTTGCCTAGAGGAAGATTCTTGCCGTCATGGTGAAAACAGGGATGAATATCTCCTTGATAGATTAGGCATTCCTCTTTTAGAGATTACGACCAAGCCTCAGCTCAAGAAACCAGAATATGTGAAGAATGCCGCCAGAGCTCTGGGAAGACTCTTGCGAGCCTGCAAGGTTAGAAGAGGACTAGGTACAATCAGACAAGACGTAAACGTTTCAATCGACGGCGGACAAAGAGTGGAACTCAAGGGGTTTCAAGATTTGGCGACCATGTCAAAAGTTGTTGAGAATGAAATGCGAAGACAAGAAAACCTGAGCAGATTGAAGAAGGGAGATGCCAGAAAACAAAGGAACGTGACTGACCTATTATCCAAGAAACGAGAGACTGCAATAGCATGCAAGCTAATTGGATGGAGAGGCCTGCTTGGGACAAAGATGTCTGAAGAAGGACATCTACGTATGGGAAGAGAACTGGCTGACCATGCAATAAAGGCAGGTATTGAAGATTATTCAGAAGCATCTGTAAAAGGACTAATGCATAGTGATGAATTGCCCGCGTATGGAATCACCGAAGAAGAAACTCAGAAAATAGGTGATGCCTTGAAGTGTGGAGAAGACGATGCGTTTGTTTTGATCTTTGGTGAAGAGGCGACCGCCAAGAAAGCGCTTGACAGGGTCATTCAGAGAGTAATGTTCCATGGAGTTCCCCAAGAAGTCAGGAAAGTTACGCCAGACGGTTTCACGAGATATCTAAGACCAATGCCTGGGGCATCAAGAATGTACCCTGAAACCGATATTGGACCTGTAAGCTTGCACGACGTTGATGTAACTTTACCAAAAACTCTGGATCAAAGAGAAAATGAACTGCCTATTAATGACGAGGAATCGAGGCAGATGGTATCCGGAGATCTGGATTTACGATTCCACGGATTGATGGAAAAGATAAATGACCCGAAAAACATATCGAGAGTGTTATTGCATACTCTACCAAACTTAACGTCTACGGGCCATAATTTCATCACAGATGAAGATATACTGAAGGTTTTGTTTCTGGTTAAAGAGGGGAAAATAGCCAAAGAAGGAATTGAAGATGCTCTGATCCAGACCAGCAAAGGGAATAAAATAGAAATTGGAAACGATAATATTGATAGTGAAGTACAACTTTTTATTGATAGACTAGTCCAGAAGAAAATTGATTTTGTAAGGAACAGAGGTATGGCTGCAATTGGCCCTCTGATGGGAACCGTAATGTCCGAATTCAGAGGTAAAATGGACGGGGCAAAGATAAATGCCCTCTTAATTGAGAGAATTGAGAAAGAAATATGATTGAAAAGGCAATGATTTTGGCTGCAGGAAAAGGAACACGCATGTGGCCCCTAACTGAGAATACACCTAAACCATTATTGCAGTTGGGAGGAACATCCATAATTCAGAGACAGATTGAAGCACTGGTAAAAATGGGTGTGAAGGAAATACATGTCCTAATCGGATACCAGATGAAAGAAGTCTCTGATCATTTAGGAAATGGCAGAAACTTGGGTGTGAAAATCAAATATATCATCCAGGAACAGCAGAAAGGAACCGGACATGCTGTTCTTCAAGCTGATGGTAAAATAAGCGGAAGGTTTTACTGCCTTAATGGGGATGTGGTCACGGATAATGCCAACCTTGGAATGATGGACAAGAGCAAAGACGAGCTTGTCATGATGATCACGAGAGTCGATGATGGATCTAAATTTGGAGTAGTGAAGAGTAAAAAAGGAAAATTAGTGTCAATAATTGAGAAAGGTGCTTCCGGAAAGGCAATGATTAATGCCGGGATGTATATATTCAGCGAAAAAATATTCGATGCCATAAAAGGATTAGAAAAATCGGTTAGAGGCGAATATGAACTAACCGATGCACTGCAGGCATTGTCAAAAGATGTAGGGACCATCGAGTGCAAAGGATTTTGGAAAGATGTAGGGAGCCCTTGGGATCTAATAACTGCTAATGAAAGATGCATTGAAGACATAGATGAACAGATCGAAGGAACAATTGAGAGCAATGTCAGTGTAAACGGCAAAATACATGTAGGCAAGAATTCAATTATAAAATCAGGTACCTGCCTCGAGGGACCAGTATGGATTGGGGAAAATTGTGTAGTGGGACCTAATGCTTACCTGAGAGGTGGAACGATTCTTTGCGGAGATAACAAGGTAGGTGCTTCTAGTGAGATAAAGAACACCATATTGATGCAAGGCTCGAAGGCACCACACCACAACTATGTGGGGGATTCAATAGTTGGAAAGAATAGTAATTTGGGTTCGGGGACCAAAATCGCGAATCTGAGACTCGACAAAGGAATAATAGAAGTCACACATCAAGGAAGGAAAATGAGTACTGACAGAAAAAAATTTGGGGCAATTATAGGTGATGATGTCAACACAGGAATAAATGCGTCTGTAAACTCTGGAACCATTTTAGGAAATAATGTGAAAGTTGGTCCTAACACTTTAGTTTCGGGAACCTATGAATCGCAGAGCATAATCGTCTAATGCACATCCTGCAGGTAACTCCATACTTTTACCCTCATTTCGGAGGAGTGGAATCCCATGTTATGGGGCTTTCTAGAAACCTCATAGAAATGGGGCATGAAGTAGAAGTTGTAACGTCACGCTATAGCAGAATGCCCGAGATTGAAAAAATAAAAGGAATCAAAGTGACGAGACTGCCACAATGGGTAAACATGTACAATACTCCCATAGTAACAGCTATACGGACCTTTGTCAGAAGAAGTCATGCTGATGTGGTACACGTGCACTCGCCACCTCCTTTTACCGAAAGATTTGCTGCTAAGGGTGCCAAGGAATCCCAGAAACCTCTGGTAGTCACACACCATTGTGATTTGGAACTAAAAGGATTGTTTGGAAGAACTGCCGTAAGTTTGTACCAGGCATTGCTTGGAAAATATCCTCTAGAGGTTGCAGACAGAGTCATATCAACTACTGAAAGTTACGCAACTACATCAAGAAGTCTTTGGGACATAGATATAAGCGTGGTCCCGAACGCTGTTGATACCAACCGGTTCAGACCCGAGAATCAAGGGGACTTCATCAGAGAAAAATTCGCAGAACCAAATGAACCGCTGGCACTTTATGTCGGAAGGCTGGTCCCTCACAAAGGAATTGGAATATTAATCAGGGCCCTGAACTACACGAAAAACGGAAAGCTCCTGATTGTAGGCGACGGGCCATATCTAAACTGGCTCAAAGATTTGGCACGAAAAATAGGCGTGGAGGATAGAGTCGTCTTTGCTGGCCCAGTTTCAGATTACTGGCTACCTGCATATTATGTAGCAACTGACGTAGTGGTACTGCCGTCTACCTCCAGACTGGAAGCGTTTGGTATAGTCGGATTAGAAGGAATGGCTTCTGGTAAACCACTTATTCTAAGCGATATCCCTGGAGTAAGGGATGTAATCTCTTCAGAAGAAGGATTTATTGTAGAACCACTGGATCCGGAAGCATTGGCCAAAGCGCTAGAAAAGGTATGGGATTATCCCGAAATGGCCAAGCAGATGGGAAAAAGAGGCAGAGAGAGGGTTGAGAAACTTTTCTCATGGGAAAAAGTGGCTAAGGACATTGAGGAAATATTTGCTGAAATCGTTTCTAAATAACCAAATCAGGGGCGATTTCGGCTAGAGCTTTACTGTAGATAGAATTGTCTCTTCCCATTTTTTCCAAAACTGAGGCTTTGCCAAGAAGAGCATCCAGGGAATACATATCACACCCCATGGCTGAATCGAAAAAATCACTGGATTCTTCATAATTGCCGATGTCGAAAGCGCTCCAACCTGCTGCAATCCATCCCTCTATATTTTCTGGACTGCGATCTATCGATTTTATTGCAGTTGCAAGAGCGTTTTCATTTTCTTCCAATGATCTGTAGCATCTCACCCTCAACATCAAATCTTCCCAATCATCCTCTCTCAAGAATTCAAGGGCTTTGGATGGTTCGTCCTCAACCAATTTAGAACCGATAAGACTCTTCAGCTGAATCGATTCTGGAAACTCCGATAGAAGATTTTCCAGATTATCCAAGATTTCACTGGAAGTCATTGTTTTTACCAGAAGTCGATGTCCGGTAATAGATCCGGGATCGATTTCTAGGCCCATGGCAATTAATTCTTTCGCTTCGCCAGTCAAATCATTTTTTATCAGAGCCTCGGCCTTCTTAAAATATGGACGGCTAGTTCCTGAGGCAATGTTAACTGCATTGCTATATTGTCTAAATCCCTCATGGATAACGCCGGCATCAAGAAGGATTTTTCCTTTCTCCATCCAATCCAAATCTCTCATTCTGCTACGTGACAGAACATCCTGCGCTCTGACAGCCTCATCGTAGCATTGCAATGCCTGAACGTGATTGTTCAATTCAGAATTGACATCACCCAGGGCAATCCAGCATGGAACATGTTGCCCATCAACGGACAAGCCTAAATTCAATATCTGTCTTGCCTTGTCAAAAAGGCCTAATTCTACAAAACAGCGCGCCAAAGACTCATGGTAATCCGGATCCTGATTGTCCAATTCAATTGATGTTTCTATGAACTCAAGGCCTTCCTCGGACCTCCCCAATTTTGTCAGGGCCCGGCCTTTAGCCATCCACGCATAGTGAAACGTCGGATCCAGTTCAATCGCCTTTTCATGATAAGGAATAGACTCCTCATATCTATACAAGTGATCCAAGGCATTCCCAATATTGTTTATAGCAATCACGTAGTTACTGTCCAAGTCTATGGATTTCTTGTAAATTTCTATACTTCTTTCATAGTGTCCTTGATTATAATGCACATTTGCCAAATTATTCCAGGCTATCTTGTCATCCGGGTCCAGCTCTACCGCACGCTGATAATAATCTTTAGAATCATTAAGACGGCCAGACAACTGAAGAGTGTAACCATAATTGTACCAAGCCACTGCATAACTGGGGTCAGAACGCATGGACTCGTCATAGCAACGAAGTGCTTCGTTCCAGCGATTAATGTTGAAATTCGCAAAACCCCTGTTGTTCCAAGCCGGTGCGTTTCTTGGCTCGAGTTCCAAGGAACGGGCATACGCCTGGATGGCCTCTTCAAACTTTTCCAGACGTTGCAAGGAATCTCCCAGGCGCATATGATAGCGGGAAACATCAGGTGCCAGCTGACATGCCTCCGTAAAATGGGTTCTGGCTTTGGCCGGTTCGCCTCTGGACATTTCCAGCATGCCGAGACGATTGTATAACTGAGGATCCTCAGGGGCTAGTGTCAATGCTTCCTCGAACTTGGAATAGGCCTTGGGTATATCTCCCTCCTCAACAAAGGCTTCTCCAGCCTCGACCAAATCTATTACATCCAAATCAATCACCTATAACTTTCTGGATACGATCGATAGCTTTCTGAGTGTCCCGTTTCAATCTATCCCATTCGTCGGGACCATGCTCGCTGGGGTCTGGTTTGTAATCCAATGCCGTTTCGTAACACTCGAGGGCTTCTCGTGGCCGATCCAGCAATTCAAGGACATAGCCCTTGTTATGCCATGCCCAGGAATAATCATCCTTCAATTTTATAGCTCTGTCATAACAATCCAGAGATTCATCCAGTTTATTCAGCTGGCGAAGGGTGACGCCCCGATTATTCCAAGCACTGCGATTCTTGGGATTTAGTTCAGTGGAACGCTTGAAAGCCTTAAGAGCCTCATTCAGATCGCCAACCCTGAAAAGAGCTTTTCCAAGATTGAACCAGCAAACTGCATATTTTGGATTGGAACCAAGCGCACGACGATAACTGTCAATTGCCTTGTGGTTGTACCCGAGACGACTGAGGGCCACACCTCTGTCATTATAGACTACTTCATCCTCAACACTGAGGCCCTTTCTCAACGATTCTGAAGCGTTCTTGAACTCTCCTAGATCATCATGGGCCATGCCTTTAGCTACAAGAACCTCGGCATCTCTGGGTCTAAAATCCAGCACATCATCAAACAAATCTAGCGCCTCCCGGTTCTTACCCAGGATATGCAAAGCTTTTCCCTTCTGGTACAGTACATCCCTGTGCCTAGAATCTCTGGAAAGTGCCTGATCCAACACTACCAGAGCCTCGTCATATCTTTCAAGTTCCCTTAGCAACTTACCCTTAAGGGCCAACGCTTCAACATAATCCTTTTTCTCGCTCAATGAGGTGTTTGTGGCCTCCAGCGCTTTTTCTAGTTTGCCCAGACCAGAATAGGATCTACCAATATCTTTGAATATAATCGCCTTATTTTTTGTTTTGCTGGACAATGGAAGCAATGTTTCAAGTGCTTTTTCGTGATGTTTTGATCTCAAATGTATCTTTGCCAATTCATGAATTAGACGGTTACTGTCAGGATTGAGCTCAAGTGCTTTTTTGATGGTACTTTCAGCTTTGGAATGATGACCTATCTTTGAGTACGAAATCGCGTCAATCGTGAGCTCTCGCACCTGCTTTTTCGTGGAATCTGGCACAAAGCCCCATGAATAGGCAATAAAAAAGAATTTCAAGTCCAAGTAGTTTATTTAACACGGCAATTATAGGCAAAATCATGACTGTAGCTCTGGACGGAGAATCGCTGACCATAGATAGACTAGTTGATGTAGCTCGAAATAAGGAAAATGTGAAAGTCACGGACGGGGCCTGGAAGAGAATAGAGAATTCCCGAAAAATGCTCGAAGAGAAAATCGACGCCCATGAAACCATGTATGGTGTTACAACAGGGATTGGTGAATTCTCAGAGGTGACTTTAACACCAAAACAGATTAAGAAATTTCAGAAATTACTGATTTATTCTCACGCGGCCGGAATAGGGGAAGCTATGGAGAAAGAAATAGTAAGAGGTGCAATGTGTGGCCGGATAAACGTTCATTCCAAAGGCAACTCCGGAGGGAGGAAGGAAGTAACTGAATACCTTGTGGAATCATTGAATCATGATATTACACCTGTGGTGTGCGAGAAAGGTTCCGTTGGTGCATGTGGTGATTTGTCACCTATGTCGCAAATCGCACTGGCTTTGATGGGAGAAGGGGAAATGTTTGTCAGTGGCAAAATAACCGATTCAAAAGTGGCCCTCGATAAAATAGGTTTGAAACCATTAGAACTTGAGGCTAGAGATGGACTGGCAATAATCAATGGTAGCAATGTTCTGACCGCACTGGCCGCAATAATAATTCACGATGCAAGGAAATGGATGAAATTACATGATATCACAGCGTCCATGACTCTAGAGGCATTGATGGCAAACATGAAGCCCTATGATAAGAGAATTCACGTTCTACGTGGCTTCAGCGGAGCGCAAGAGGTCGCAGCTAACCTGAATTTAATTACCAAGGATTCCGAGATACTATTCAGTGGAAAGAAGAAGGTCCAAGATGCATATTCCATGAGATCGACTCCACAAGTAGCCGGTGCACTGAGAGATGCAATCAAATTTGCATCTGGGCAAGTTGAAACCGAATTGAATGGCGTTGGAGACAATCCCATATTTCTGACTAGAGAAAAAGAAGTTTTGACAGGTGCGAACTTCCAAGGCACACCGGTGGCACTTCCAATGGAAATGATCGGAACTGGGCTAAGTATGGTTGCCGTGATCTCGGAAAGGAGGATGAACCGATTGACAAATCCTGCCCTGTCTGTAGGATTGCCACCCTTTCTTACGAAAAAACCAGGACTGAACTCGGGAATGATGCTGGCTCAGTACACTGCCGACGCGCTTATTGCTGAAACCAGAATATTATCTCATCCTGCGGCCAATCAATCAATCCCTGCCGCAGCAGATCAGGAAGATTTTGTGTCAATGGGGCTCACAACAAGCCAAAAAGTAAAAAAAATACTTGATAACTGTTATGGCGTTCTAGCTATTGAAATGATGGCCGCCGCCCAGGCTCTGGACATCAGGGATAAAAAACTGGGAAAGGGGACTGGAGCTGCCCATAGGGTAGTAAGGAAGTACGTGGATTTTCTGGAGGAAGATAGGCCACTCTACAAGGACAACAACCGGATGGTTGAACTGCTTAAATCTGATGAGGTGATAGATGCGGTTGAGAACGTACTAGGAAGGGAACTGAACTAAGTCAATTAATTACTGGTGAAAGCCATAATAGCTTCATGGACAATCGAAATTATCAAGTCTATCTCTTCTGAAGTGATATTAAAATGAGGAGTAAAACGCAAAGCATTCTTACCTCCATGAATAACACCAAGACCACGGCGACGACACCAAGGTTCTATTCCCTCAAAACCGACTACTGGCAAATCTGGTGCAA
>CAZXZT010000005.1:0-20472 GCA_964645695.1 uncultured archaeon | reverse complement strand
TTCGCTAAATCTCTTTCGTGCCATTGCAAATTATTTTCATATGATGGATAAAGCAATGATCTTACTATTCTGGCTAAACCGCCAATGTTTTCAGAAGTGATAGGGTTTTTCTTCTGGGCCATGGTTGAAGACCCGACCTGTTTATCTTTATCAAAAGCTTCTGAGACCTCACCGATATCGCTTCTTTGAAGGTTTCTGACCTCTAAGGTGAATTTTTCCAAACTTGTTGCCAGATTCGAGCCCCAGGCCACCATCTCTGCAATTCTGTCTCGGCCTAGTATCTGTGTTGTTGCTAATGGTTCATTTAAACCTAATCTTTTGCATACTTCTGACTGAACATCTAGACTGTAAGGAGCCATTGCAGCTCCTGAACCCACAGCCCCCAAAAATTTTCCAGTTGTTATTCTGGGTTTAATTTCCACTAGTCTCTGTTTGTGCCGGTTCAATTCAGAAAGAAATACTGCCATTTTGAGACCAAATGTGACTGGCGTTGCCCATTGTCCATGAGTTCTTCCCAACATTACCGTTTCTTTGTGTTTTTTAGCTAGGGCGCTTAAAGAGTCTATCAAAGTCCCAATAGCTTTTTCAACCAGTGTAATAGCTTTTTTGTGTTGCAATGCTCTAGCAGTATCAACAATATCATAACTGGTTGCGCCAAAGTGGATCCATTTTCCAGATTCACCTGATTTTTCTTCTAGAGCTTTCACGACAGCCATTATGTCATGATTGATCTCAGCCTCTATTTCTTCAACCCTTTCTCGTTTGACAGAAGAGCATGCCTTGCGTATATTTTTTGCGATTTTTTCAGGTATAATGCCTTTTGTTTCTTGGACTTCAGCTAACGTTGCCTCTACCTCTAACAAGAATTGTAAATATGAATCTGCTCTGAAAAGGTTTCTCATTTTCTCCGTACCGTACCTGTAGTCGAGCACACTGACGGGGTTCATGTCTTCGCAAAAAGTGCCCATTATAAACACTCTGTTTCTTTTTTTTGTTGGAAGGAGTACTTTTATGTAGTAATTCATTACCCTATATCCATGTTCCGCACATATACAGGGGGCATTGTTGCGCTTCTAGGAATTGTAGCGATTATTTTATTCGTTTCCGATGATGCCCAGGCTTGCGAATTTGGTAATTGTGATTTGCAACCCGTAAATTTCACCTTTACTCCTGAATATCCAAGTATGGGGGAAGTCTTGGAGATTGGGTTCGAAGTTGTCAACAATGGACCGGAACCTGCACGTAATGTTACAATCATAGTCTGGAACAGTACTTCAGAGTGTGATACTGATGATGAATGTGTACCCATCTATGACACTGTTGCAGATGTTATAGATCAGAATAAGGGGGCAGTAGTTCAATTCTCTTGCCATTCAGATGGTGCGGAATGTACAATGGGTGGTACTGGATATAGGGTCTTGACAATAGCAATTGACTACGAGGAAACTATAACTGAAACCGATGAAGATAATAACAGAATAGTGTATGAATTTACAATTTATTCGGAACCTCTAGCTAATCTGAAGGGCTTTGATGGTGATCTTGCTCTAAGTATAACACCGGAAAATCCTGCCACGAGTATGCCGTCGAGATTCTTTTGATGTACGAAAACAATGGGAGGGAGGATTGTGTGAATTTCGACATGGAATTTAGACAGATTCTTAATGGTACTGCTTCCACTATCGAGATCGTTACAGTTCGGGAGCCTATGCCTCAGGGTGGAACGGCAGTGTACAACCTTACTTGGTATCCAGCCGAGGCTGGAGATTACACTCTGGAAGTGTTTCTGGATTCGGGAGGCTCGGTCGAAGAGTATAATGAAGATGATAATGTTGCCAGTACTCAAGCTACTATTCGTAAACATACGGCTGAATTGACACTTGATGAATGGTGGAATCTCTCGATTAGTCAAGATGATATTTGGCTTGAGGATATCTACCAAGACCATGCAGTTACTTTGACAGTCAGTGTTCTGAATCAAGATTATGTGGTGCCGGCTAACAATGTCAGAGTTGGTTTTTATGATCTTCCAGAAGGCGAAAGCGAAGAAATTTTGATTGGATACAGTTTTATCGACAATGTGGTTAACGCATCTCGAAGAGGTCAGTTAGTAATAGACGGAAGTAACGAAACTTCAATTACATGGGATAAAAATAGTGGTACTAATGTTATTGGAAATCATACTCTGATAGTTAGGATAGATCCTTGGAATGAAATAGAGGAATGGAAAGAGGATGACAATAATTTTACTTTTGAAGCCGAAGTGTTTGAAGCAAAACCTGATGTGACTGTTCATGAAATTTCTGTTGTGGGAAGGCCAGTGCGTGGAATTCCTTCAGATATAGTTATTACTGTTTTCAACATGGGGGCCCGAGATGTTTCTGATTGCCTTGTTGAATTAAGAATAGATGGTGACGTCATAGAGTCATGGCAACTTTCTTTGAACGAAGGCGAATTTTATAATGTTACTGGAGAATATACTTGGAATCAACAGCAACCTAAGGTTGCAGGTTATGTTGATACGGGCAATGTCATTGATGAGCTTGACGAGAATAATAATGTAAATTCTATATTCATCGATGTAGCCTCTAGCGATTATGATTTAACATTGGTTTCTATAGACTCGCCAGATTCAGTGTTTAGAGGAGATTCCTTTGAAATGACTGTTCGAGTGCAAAATAATCTGGCCGGAATTCCTCATTTTAGATTATCAGTTCATCTAGACAATTCATCTTCACGTGAAACTCAGGGTTCTGATTCCGAAGGTAATCAGGTATATTATGTATATCAAGATGATTTAATGTATGAAGAGACCAGATTTGTTACAGTATTTTGGAGGGCAACATCGGAATCCGGCTTCTATAATCTAACTGTTGTTGCCGAGATATTCAGTAACAGTTCTAGTGTTAAAAGGATTGAAGATTTTAATTCAACAGACAATTCAAAGAACATTACGGTTTTCGTAAAATCTAAGAATTATCAATTATCAGTTGAAATGCTTCAGTTGCCAAAGCATATTTACTTGAATGAAACGCTAAAAATTACAGTAAGCGCTTTGAATTATGGTCCAGAAATATGTTGTGAATGTCCGGAAACTGTTACAAATATGGAAAATGCGTCTACAGAATGTCTTGGTGCTGAGATATCCCTGTTTATTGATGGAGACTTGTTTGAGATATATCGGACCAAGCCTTTAGGCAGAGTAAATGGAGAGGAAATTCGCATATTCTACTGGCAACCTTCCGTGCCTGGGACCTACTCTTTGGAAGCTGTTATTGATCCCGATAATATAGTTGATGAATACAATGAATTGGACAATCGGATGTACGCTGAGGTTAATGTTACGGTTGATGAATTCGTTGTAATTGAGCCTGAAGATGCTGCTGAAGAGGATTCCTTTTTTGATGAACCTCTGATCTGGGCCCCCCTCATTGTTTTGGGTATCGCAGGTTTGGGAATGTTTGTTTACAGTAGACTGGGAGCAGGAGATGATTATCTGGACTACTATGAAGAGAGCGATACTGCCCAGAAGATTGGTGGCGTGAGTCAGCAATCCGGATTCAGATATGACCCCACCACAGGTGAAACTTATAATTCAGAGACTGGAGAAATAATAGGATCCGATCGTAAAAAAGATTAGTAAACATCGCGTAAATAGCGATGTTCATCTTTCATTAGGGTCTGGTTAACATAGTTTTCAGCGTCTTCCTTTTTTAATTTGCCTTCTTCTTGGGCTATTTCTATCAAAGCGGAATGTACGTCCTTGGCCATGTAATTTTTGTCTCCACATACATAAAAATAGGCACCCCCTTGCAACCATTCCCAGATTTTCTTCGAATTACTCAATAAACGGTGCTGAACATATATTTTATTCTCCTGGTCCCTTGAGAAGGCCGTTGTTAATTTCTGAAGGTGTCCTTTTTTCATGGCTTCAAACCATTCATCTCTATAAAAGAAGGTTGATTCTTCGTGTATCTCACCAAAAAACAACCAGTTTCTTCCCTTTGCTTTTTCTTCAATTCGCTGTTCTAAAAAAGCTCTAAAAGGCGCAATCCCCGTCCCTGGTCCTATCATAATAATATCCTTAGTGTTATCCTCTGGAATTACAAATTCTCTTGTCGGTTGAATGTATACTGGGATTTTTGTCTTATTTAATTTTATTCGGTTTGTTAGATCACCTGTTGCCAAGCCAAATCTGTCTCTCTCGAAATTGCTGTATTTTACTATAGCTATTGTCAAATGGACTTCCCTTGGATGTGACTTCGGTGATGAACTTATAGAGTAGAGTCTGGGAGTAATTGGGGATAAAGTCTCAATGAATTCCTGGGGCTTGAAATGAACGGGATATTCATTAAGAATATCTATGCAGTCTCTAGTGAATAAATATTTGTCTACTTGCTCACGTTCTCCCAAAATTTTTTCCAGATATTCCTTGTCTTTTCCCTTTCCTATTTTTTTGGCTACTGTACTGAGGAATTTTTTACCAGCCCTATGTATGATAAATTTATTAAGCAGAACATTTTCCAAAGTTGTCTTTCCTATTTCTTTGTCCTCAACTATGTCCTTCTTCTTGGCTTTAATCTTACGAATTGTTTGTTTTACCAGCTTATAATTGTTTATAGGATAAAAGCCTAATGAATCTCCCGGTTTGTAATGAATGCCACTACCTTTCAAGGAAATAACATAATGATTAGTTTCCTTCCCAGATCCTTCTGAAATACAATATGCATCCGTTACTGTAGCCATAAACGGATTCTTTCTGTCGTACGTTATCTTACTCATTTACTATGTTTTTCTTGGAGGATGCGGTGTTCGGCTCTTCTTGTCTCGGGAAAGATGTTTTTGTCTGCTTGGCCTTATCTTCTCGGCTCCCTTCCCTTTATTCATTAAACCTCTTGATTTCTTGCCTGAAGAAGTTAGACCTCTGTGTACCCTTCCTTTTTGTGCTCTGCTACAAATCCAGTTTATTTTGGGGTCTGCCATAATTACGGGGTGATCCGGATCAACCATTATCATTTCGTACCATTTGTATCTGCCATCTTCTGCTACCCAATATGAATTCAGGATTTCCAGGTTTGGAAATTTTTTTGCAGTCCGTTCTTCGGCTATCATCTGTAAGTTTTTACGGGTGGTAATCTTGTTCATTCCTGTTCTCTTAGCTCTCCTGCCAGAAGTAATCGCATGCTTGCGCATACCTCCTCTTCGAATCCTAGTTCTAGCAATGATGTAACCCTGTTTCGCTCTGTAGCCCAGGGCTCTAGCCCGATCAATTCTCGTCGGCCTGTCAATTTTGGTTGTTGAGTCATCTCTACGGTAAAGAAAGAGCCTCTCTTTTTGGAGGGCTTTATGTTGTTTTGTAGGTGACTTCCATTGGTCCCCCACATAGCTGTAAATTGATTTACTCATCGCGATTCCTCACTTCAAGGGTTCAGCTTTCGCTACATTCCCGTATCTCCGTCGACGGAAGCTAGCTTATAAAGCTTAATACATTTGTTTTTCTGATGTCCAAAGGCCCTGAAAAGGTAATTCTGGAAGAACCTGAAATTATCAGAGGTTTTTTTGGTCGAAAGTATCTACCTCCTCCTGAAAAAGTTGCACATTTTAAAAATAGACGTACTGATACGATTTATGAGACCCAAAGGGCGCATGTTATTGTCAATCCTTTCTCAGGTCGCAAGAAAGGAAATGAAGTTGGGGATTTCGTATCGAAGGAACTTACTGACGCAAGGATTGAAGTCGAACTGTATAAAACTGATGCACCGGAACATGCAATATCTATTGTTCATGACCTCTCACTGGCTCCTAATGACATTATTGTATCTGTTGGTGGGGATGGAACTCTTTGTGAAACAATTACAGGTCTAATGCTCCGTCCAGATTCAGCATACGAGTCGATTCCAATCGCATTGATCCCTGCCGGGTCTGGCAATAGTCAAGCGAATGATATGGAGATTATTGATTATATGAATGCAGTCGAGAGAATATTAAATGGCAGATTAAGGAAAATAGACATCGGCAAAGTCACATTTATGTCGGATGATAAACAAGATATTAGGTATTCCCACAATTTAGTTGGGTGGGGGCTAGGGGTCGATTCAAATCTTCTGGCCGAGAAGATGCGCTTTCTCGGTCCTTTACGGTATGATGTTGGTGCACTTATGAGCATTCTCCGTGGCAGCGTTCGTAAAGCACGATGCTACATTGATGGGCATCTGCTAGATTCTGCGTTCGTACTCCTTCTTATTCAGAATACAAAGACAGGGGGTGATCGATTGACTTTAGCACCTATGGCTCAAGTTGATGACGGAAAAATGGACCTAGGTGTGATTTATCACATTGGCCGGCTGAAGGTTTTAAAAATGTTCAATCAATTAAAATCGGAAGGTTCTCATGTCTGGAATCCAAATGTAGAATTTTACCGGTTTTCAGAACTTAAAATTGAAACTGATGATCCTACTCCTATCAATATTGATGGAGAAAATGTAGGTTTTACACCTATAGATATAGAAGTTCTGCCGTCAGTTGTTAGCATATTCCATTAAATCGGCCATACTAATTTTTAAGGGAGGCTCTGACAGATTATGCAAGGGTCTAGCACCTTGAAAGATTTAAAGCAGAAATTGCTTGACTGTGGTGCTGTTAAATTCGGAGATTTTACGCTTACTTCCGGAAAGAAATCTAACTATTATGTTGATTTAAAATTGGCTTCGACAGAACCGTCTGTCCTGAAGATGATATCTTCAGAGTTTGCTAAATTGCTACCAGAGAATGTGGATTTTATTGCTGGAATGGAGTTGGGAGCAGTACCTTTGGCGGCTGCACTCTCATTAGAGACCGGAATACCCTATTCAATGATTCGTAAGTCTGACAGAAAGCATGGCACTGGTACAAGGCTCGAAGGCCCTAGTAAAGGCCGGGCGGTAATCGTAGATGATGTAGCTACTACGGGCCGTTCTAATGTGGAATCCATAAAAATTTTAACAGATGCCGGTGCAGTTGTTTTAATGGTACTCGTGGTCGTCGATCGTGAAGAAGGAGCAACTGAAAATTTATCTCCTTTTGATTTAGAGTACAAATCCTTAATCCCCATATCCGATCTGGTGAATTGATGAATTTTCTGGTCATAGGAAGTGGAGCTAGAGAGCACATAATGGCAGAGAAACTGCGAGATTCGGGCTCAGATATATATTGCATCATAACCAATCTTAATCCGGGATTGTTGGAATTGTCAATCCGCTATTGTCAGGTCAATGACTATTATTCTACTATATCAAAAAAGATTATTCTGGATTTTTCAAAAGACTGTTCTATCGATTGTGTAGTTATAGGGCCGGAAGATCCTTTAGCGAGTGGTATTGCAGACATGTTCTGGAAATATGGCATACCTGTAGTGGGGCCAATCAAGCATCTTGCTCAAATCGAATCTAGTAAGGGCTTTACTCGGGATCTATTGAGAAAATATGATATTGATGCATCACCAGTTTACAAACGTTTTGAATCAATTACTGGTACATCTGACTTTCTTGATTTGTTAGGCGATGATTACGTTGTTAAATTTGATGGTCTAATGGGTGGTAAAGGGGTTAAAGTTTCTGGAGAACATTTACATTCGAAAGATGAGGCCCTTTCATATTGTAAAAAACTAGTTAATAATTCTGGAATATATGTTATCGAGGAAAGGATATTTGGTGAGGAATTCTCTTTGATGAGTTTTTGTGACGGGAAAAGATTAGCACATATGCCTGCCGTCCAGGATCACAAAAGGGCACATGAAGGAGATACTGGGCCTAATACTGGAGGCATGGGCAGTTTTTCGGATCGAGATCATTCTCTTCCATTTCTTACTGAGCAGGATGTGGCTGATGCACAGAAAATTAATGAGAAAGTAATGTGGGCTTTAGCTGATGAAACAGGACTTGATTACAAAGGAATTCTTTATGGTGGCTTTATGGCGACTCAGAATGGTATAAAACTAATAGAATACAATGCTAGATTTGGAGATCCCGAAGCAATGAATCTGCTTACATTATTGGAAGACAATTTTTCAGAGGTCTGCTATAATATAACCCAAGGAAATTTAGGAACAGTAAAATTCAGAAATGAGGCTTCCGTTTGCAAGTATATCGTTCCTGAAGGATACGGTAGCAATCCTAGAAATGATACCACTTTAATTATTGATTCGGATTATTCCAAGACATCCAGTTTATATTATGCCGCTGTAAATCAGTCTGATAATCAAATAACTACAACAAGTTCCAGAGCGGCAGCCCTCGTATCTAGTTCTTCTACTATCAAGAAGGCCGAGGAGATGTGTGAATCCGGTTTAAATTTTATTTCGGGAGAGAATCTATATGTTAGACATGATATCGCCAAAGAAGGATTAATTAGGAAAAGAATCGAAAATATGGAGAGAATACGTTGTATCTGATTATTGCTCTTATACTAGTAATTATAGGTTTTATTCTTCTGACTAAAGGAGCAGATTATTTTATAGAAAATTCTGCTACTTTAGCTGAAGAGAAGGGTCTCTCACCCCATGTAGTAGGAGTAACCATTGTTGCTTTTGGTACTAGTCTTCCCGAATTACTCGTGTCTATAATATCTTCACTTCAAAATCACAATGATTTGGCCCTTGGTAATATAGTAGGATCCAATATCTCCAATATAGGTCTTGTATTGGCAAGTACAAGTTTTGTATTTTATTATATTTTAGGGAGCATGATCTATCCCAGTGACAATGTAAACAAGGACAGTTATATCATGCTATTTGCGGCATTGCTTCTGCTTTTATTTGCCCAAGACAATTTAATATCTTTTTCCGAGGGGTTCCTGTTTTTTATTCTTTATATCTTATATTTAATTTCCTTATATCTCAGATCTGGAGAAGGACCACTTGGTTTCAAACCTGAAAGAAGAGTGTCATACGTTTTCCTTGGTGGAGGTTTGACCAGTATGTTGATAGGAGCACATATAACGGTTATTTCAGCCGTTGAAATAGCTACTCAGCTGGGTGTTTCAGAGGTAGTAATTGGTCTGAGTGTGGTGGCGGTCGGTACTAGTCTTCCTGAACTGGCTGGCACCGTATCCGCGGCCCGCCTTGGTCACAAAGAAATTGCTGTGGGTAACGTAATAGGATCCAACATTGCAAATATCTTTCTTGTAATGGGCGTTTTGGCAATGATTAACGTGGTTAGGGTCGAAGACTGGGTTCTGAATATTACTTTGCCACTGCTGATTATGCTTACCGTAGCAACTCTTGGTTTAATCAGACTACCTTTTGGTAGACTAAGCGGAACTATTCTATTTGGTTTCTTCGTACTATTCCTCTATCAATTAACATTAGTATGAGAAAATTGATTGAATTTCAGATATTGGACACGAATGCTCTTTACTATGGTATTGATTTATCCAAATTAATGGATAATGCAGGAGCAACTATTGCAAATTATATCATTCAAAACCACAAAAATAATGTAAGGATAGCCGTTGTCTGTGGCAGTGGCAACAATGGTGGTGATGGATATGTTGCATCTTCTCTATTGATTGCAGAGGGCTTTGATTTAACTGTTTTTCAGTCATCAATACCTACTTCAACCATAGCAAAAAACAAGTACGCTCAATTAGAGGGAGATGTAAAGAATATTTCAGAATTAGGAGCTCACAAGAATCAAACAGACCTCTTAGTCGATTGTTTGTTAGGTTCAGGAATTCAAGGAAGTCCTCGCTCCCCTTACGACAAGTATATTGAAGTGATGAATTCATTTGAAAATATCATTTCGGTCGACGTACCTTCGGGCATTGGAAGCGAATGTACTGTCATTCCCAATGTAACTATTACATTTCATGATTACAAAGAAGGAATGAATGAAGAAAATAGCGGTACTATAGTTTTGCGCGATGTCGGTTTTCCTGAGAATGTGGATAAACGCACAGGTCCTGGTGAATTGTTATTGTATCCTGAATTTGAAAAAGGAAAGCATAAAGGACAGAATGGAAAAGTAGCGATTATAGGTGGCGGTCCCTATTCAGGAGCACCCGCTTTAGCGGCATTAGGTGCATATAGAGCAGGTATTGATCTAGTTCATGTTTTTGTTCCGGATATTTCCTATGATCATGTTTCTAGTTTTATTCCTGAACTTATTGTGCATAGTCTTCCAGGAGACGTATTTACAGAGGAGCATCTAGATTTCGTTCTGAATAAAATTTCTGAATTCGATGCTGTTGTTATCGGTCCCGGCATTGGAAAGCAGAAAGAGACTCTAAAAGCAGTAGTTGAACTTGCAAGAAATTGCGATAATCTTGTATTAGATGCCGATGCTATATTCGACTTTGATTTTGAGAGGAAAAACATTCTATTGACTCCACATAGAGGTGAATTAAATCGGCTGATACCTGATTCAGAACTTGATAATTTGTTAAGATACGCATCAGAAAGGGGTGTGACATTACTAGTTAAGGGAGAAGTAGACCTCATCACGGATGGCAATTTCCTTAAAACTAACAGTTCGGGACATCCCCGAATGACTGTGGGTGGTACAGGAGATGTTTTGTCAGGTGTATGTGGTGGATTAATTGCCCGAGGCCTTACTCCTTTCGAGGCTGCTCGCTTAGGTGCATATAGTCTTGGAAAAGCTGGTGAGACTTGCTATGAAGAAATAGGATCCGGTTTTCTTCCTACGGATTTGGCCTTGTTCTTGTCTAAAGTTCTTCGGAAAGCCTAATTCCTTCTCCGACTCAAAGCAATAAGACATACTAGAAGCAGTACTGGCAATAGACCTGGGCTACTGAGCATGCTCTCTTCACTATCTTCTACGATTTCCTGCTGGATTGAGACCTGTATCATCTGTTCATAAGAGGACAATTTACCATGTCCCGTATCTACTTCAATGCTGTAAACATAGGCCCCTTCATATTCAAAAAATAAGTCTCCATAATAATATTTGCCTTCTTTATACATGGGAATTTTCTGTCCGCCAGCCAGAACACCTTCATCATTTTTGGCTATAATCATTGAAACTGATTCTGGTTCTTCATAATCGATTAGGGCACTTACTTTAGTTACAACGCCGGCAGGTATGACTGAAGGTGCTACGGAATATATCAATCCTTTATTTTTGACGTCCAGATTTCGATAAAGAGTGCTGACTCCTCCCCATTTATCCACACACTCAATTTCCATAAGGCATTCACCATCTTCGTATTTCGTTGAATCCCATTTGAAGGCCACATCTTCATCATCATTGTCTAATTCAATCCAGTCTTCACCATTAATTCTATATTTTAGATAGAGAAGGCTACTGTAATCCTGAATATTCAAATTAAATTCTGCTATAGCTGAGACTTTGTCCGTATTTGAGTTAAGAAATATAAATGGAGGCGTACTGTCCGTTTCGAATCTGACAGACTGTTCGCTTGCATATCCCAGATTATCTTCAGCACTAATGTCTAGCCAATGCCAACCATCCCCCAAAGGCGTCCATGAGCTGGTAAAGAGCTCTGTACTTTCTTCGTCCAGCATTCGCCAAGAACCATTATCAATTCTGTATTTTACCTCCATAATTCCGTCAGGATCTGAGGCTTTAGCTTGAATATCAACTCTAGAATTGTAGAATTCCTCCTGTGGGTTAACAATTTCCAGATAAGGATAGGTTATGTCTTCTTCATTGAATACGGTAATGGCGATTGTCTCTTCTATCCTATTACCACTTAAATCCGAAGCTCTAAAGTCAAGTTGATGCTCTCCGTTTCCAACATTTGCTTCCTGGGTGTTCCAGCTAGCGATGTACTCGTCTTCTTCATTGGAATACATTTTTCTCCAATTTCCTTGATTGACTCTAAATTCTACATCAGATACCTTGTTGTCGTCCGTTGCTTCTACTTCTAGTATTGTAATTCCTTCAACCGTCTCTCCATCATCAGGAGATATTATCTGGAGAACAGGAGGATTATGATCATTCAGTACATCCAGATATATTGTTTTAACAGTGCTAGCGCCTTTATCAATCACTTTTAACGATAATTCGTGTTCTCCATTTTCTACGTCTTCAGTGTTTAAAGAAAGTGTAAAATCACCATTAAATTTGTTTGTATTTGAGTCTTCCCATTCTCCCTGATCCCATTTATGGTAAAGTCCTTCAATTTCCGATTTTTCACTGATTGCCGAACCATGAATTTCAATTTCACCTTCTTGGATTCCTTCCAAAGTCTCTATTTCAAGTTCAGGAGGAATCGCAAATGCCGTTTGTAAAACATATTTATCAGTCGAAGTTGATTCGTCATTGAAGAAAGCAACGAATATGTTTATATTTTCATAATCAATATCCGAAAAATCATCGCCATTCTTATCCTCATGGTCACCTCCAGTCCATACTGTAGTTAATTGCTCTTGCTGATGAGGTTCCAGTTCTACACTTTCGTCAAAAGCGTAATCTAAAAATCCAAAGTGATACGGGTCACCATCATAGTTGTTATATCTTGAGACTTTTTCCACAATATAAGCGCGCACGTAACCATTGAATGTGGGGTTCCCTAAAGTAGCATCTTCATTCCAGGTCATAGCTACATTTACACCGAGCTGATCGGTACCTAAACTTTCCATTTTAATTTCAAGAGAAATATCAGTATCCTCTCTCTGTCCGCAATTGTCTATAGCCTGCTCGTAATTTGAAGTGTCAGATTGTCCCCCGGATACTTTTTCATCATTCCCGTCAAATATCACTGTGGGATATCCTGTAACATCTGGATAATCTTCCATTCTTTCCTCAGCTTTATCATTAACATCAGTGATTAATGCTACGAAGAAGAATTTATCGTGATAGTAGGGTTCATCAGGTACATCATCATAGATTTTCATTAGATTTTCAGCGGCACTGGGGCAGTAGACACACCACGTTGCAGTAAATTCTTCTGCAAAAACCACATGTGTAAAGTCCTCTTCCGGTAGCTCTGCAGAAGGCGAAAGTTTGACTGCAGATAGGCACAGAATCAGGGCAAGTACTATGTATTGGAGCCTTTTCACAGATTACAAGCTAACCTTTCTAATTAATAAGTTTAACTCCTTTTCATGGCCTTAATTACTTCAACAGGATCGTCTGCTCCGAATATTGCACTACCAGCAACTAAAAGATCCGCACCTGCAGTCACTAATTTTGGTGAGTTTGACAAATCTACACCTCCATCAACTTCAATGACTTTATTCGGATAGGATTTTCTATATTTTTCCACGCGTCCTATGGTTTTCTCATGGAACTTTTGTCCACAGTATCCCGGTTCCACTGACATGACCAGAATTATGTCTGCGTCCTCAATAAATGGCTCTATAGCGTCATGTGGAGTAGAAGGATTAATGGCAATTCCGGACTTTAAATTGTTTTTTTTAATGAGTCTCAAGGCTTCCAAGGGATTATTGGATTCAACATGTACAGATATGATGTCCGCTCCAGCATTCTTGAAATCTTCAATAAAGTGGATAGGATCAGTAACCATCAAATGAACATCTAGTGGCGCTATCCCTGAAAGCGCCTTGACTAAATCCGGGCCCATAGTCAAATTTGGTACAAAATGTCCATCCATAATATCCATGTGCAGATAGGCCGAATGAGGTGCGACCAAGTCTGCTGATTTCTTCATCTTCCCAAAATCCGCGCCGAGCATAGAGGGTGCAATTTCAACCACTTAAAGTCCTCACAACGGTGTCTATAATAAATTTCTGAGGCAGATCGGGTCTTCTATTCTGCACAATCTTGATAAATGTTTCAAGTTGTGATGATTCAGTACGCCACCATTTGTCGTAAAAACCATCTATCTTATCAAGGTCCCTCAGAATCAAGCTAATTTGTGACTCGGGCAGTTTCGGCGCATTTTTCGCATGCCCCAAATCGCTTCTGAGAATGTAGCGCATTTTGCTCAGAACTAATACATAGAAGCCTTTTGGCCTGGCTTCTTCACCTCCCTGATTCCTTATTATGCCCGTGTCTAGACACCAGTCGTGTTTGGCCAGTTTGCCTTCTTCGTCCAGGTATACTGGTAGCCAGACTTTCTCAGAAGGAGGTGCTGGATTATGGGGGTTAAGTTCCTCTATTTTAGCCTCTTTCTCGGAGCTCATATGATGATTTATTGATTAAGCACATGTTATTAACTTTATCATCACAGACTTTTTATTACAGTGCTATTTGCCGTATGTTGGGGAGCATGGTGTAACCTGGCAGCATTGCGGGCTCCAATTATACAGGAATGATTGCTACAGGGTCTGCTGATATCGTGATGAATGATTGGAGCTATGACCTGTGCAACGTTGAGCTCCGGCTCAATAGGTGAGACCCGCCGATCTGGGTTCAAATCCCAGTGCTCCCACCATTACATAATTTATTTAATGGATAATAAGATGGGATTGCATGAGAACTCAAATAACTAATGTTTCAATTTTTTAGAATGCTAAATTTTTATCTATTTTGGTTGCCCCTTTCACTCTGGTTTATTCATTAATTGGTATATTTTTGTTAACTGTTGAGGGTATGAGAATTATTGCAATTTTGTTTATTCTTGCTCCAATCTGGCTTTCACTACTTTATTTTGTGATGGTTGCCGTATTTGCATTGATTTACAACTTCGTATCTTCTAAAATGGTGGTATTGAATTCGAATTAACTGAAATTGAAGATTAATTACTTTAGTTCAACCCAGATTCTATTGAATCTGTAAAATGCAGATAAGGTACAAATTACGGCAAAAGCATAACACATCAGCGTCATGTAATTCCATTCTTGATATCCTTCTGAGAAATATTGAATTATCGGTACCATTATTAGTACAATTAATCGGTCTGCTCGGCCAAGCAAACCGGCGTATTCTCTACTAGCGCCCACTGCTTGGGCTTGAGTTCCCATATATGAGAGCATCAAGACTCCAATAATTGCCGCAAAACCTACAGTAATATCTACTAAGGGACCTAGCGCAATGCCTCCTAGAATTATTATGTCCGCAACTCGATCTAATGTATGGTCTACAAGATCTCCTCTTCGACTCGATATTTCTCTCATTCTAGCTACCATCCCATCCAAGGCGTCGAAAACAGCGTTCAGAAAAACCATAAGTGCACCAATTAACAACCAATGAGTGTTTTCCAGGTCCGCAAGATAAAAGGAGTATCCAGCACCTATTGCTGAAAGCAAAGAGATAGCACTGAGGCCCATTGGTCCAATAGGTATGACCCTAGCTATGGGTTCAAGAATTTTTGCCCCGAAGTCTCGAAAATCGTCAGCTACCATTAGTACCATTCCAGTATTCTTTCCGAATAATCTATAGTTTCATCTAATTTAACTTTATTGTCAAAAAAATCTTTCAATATCTTGCAAGAGTCTCTTATTTCCAAGTCTGTCGTATCCAACTGGAATAATCTGTTTTTCGCAACTGTCTCGAGTGCTTCCGAATAAATGACTCCAATAGCTTCGGCCTCAAGATTTTCTTTGATCTTAGATTCCGAATAGGATCTTTCTTCCAATCTGCTTTTTAGAACGTTTGGATCGCACCTTAATACAATTACCGTATCGATATTGTCCATGAGATGCGCAAAATGGCCTTCGACTATGATGTCACTTTCTAATTTCTTTTGCACTAGAATGTTCAATTTTTTTATATCAACCAACCATTCGTCTGCCGTATTTTTTCCTTCGGATGCTTGAGGATATAAATCTGATAAATGCAATATCTTTTTCAGTAAACAATTGGATATTGCTGTCTTACCCGTACCTGGCGTCCCAGTCAGGGCATATTTGACCATTAGGTTTATTCTTCTCCGTCACTTGGGGTTTCTTCGATTTCCGAATCCTGATCTTCTGTCACCTTATTATCTTCTACCTCTTCGCTCGATTGTTCTTCAGTATCTAGATTCTGGTCATCTTTGGCTGATGTTTCTTCGACGTTCGTACTTTTCATCTCTCTTTCAGCAGCCGCTTTAGCCTCCTTTTTCGCTTTGGCCTTAGCTCTGTCAACTCTTTGTTTTGCATTGAAACTAGTTGCAGCTTGCATAAATCTGTTGTAGGCCTGATGTGCAGCTAGGGAATCCTCTGGACTAGCCTCGATATCCGTCTCTGTTTCTACACGAATCTCAGTTATTGAAGCCAATTCAACTCTTATACATTTCAAGGCTTTAAATGAAGCAACCAGAACGCCTTCCTCATCTGTGATATTCTTCTTCCATGAGCGATTTCAGCCCACCATCCTCTAGTGTTTTTCCATGTCCTCTTTTTACTTCAAAATCTTGCATGGCTAATCACTCTAAAACTCGGTATTTGTATCTTGGGGCTATAATTTCAGATCACCCTTTCCGAATTGTTTCATCATTCTCTGTTGCATTCGCCTGTTCCCCCCCAGGTTTGACATCATTTTACGGCTTTGATTGTATTGCTTAAGCAATTCCCTAATCTCCTGAGGGTCCGATCCTGAGCCCTTTGCTATTCTGTTAATTCGGGAACGCTTGATAATCTTCGGATTTTCTAATTCTTCTTTGGTCATGGAATTCATTAATACTTTGAATTTTTCCAGTCTTTCCTGAGTTTCTTCAGCCTGTCCCTTTTTCATCATTCCAGACATACCAGGTACCATTTCCATAACCTTGCTCAGAGGTCCCATTTTAGTAAGAGCCTCCATCTGTTCCCTCATATCTATCAAAGTAAATTTACCAGATAGCATTTTGCGGGCAGTATCCTCTGCAGTTTCGGCGTCAATTACTTCTTCAGCTCTTTCAAGAAGAGTTTGAAGATCCCCCATTCCCAATAGTCGAGATATGAAACGGTCGGGATCTAAAGTCTCCAGACTATCCAGACTTTCTCCAGTACCTACGAATACAATTGACGTGTTCGTAGTCGCAACAGCTGATAAGGCACCTCCCCCCTTTGCTCCTCCATCTAATTTAGTTAATATTACTCCTGATAATCCTACAGCATCGTGAAATGATTCGGCTTGAGGTCCTGCCTGCTGACCGACAGTAGCATCCATCACCAATATTGTCTCATCTGGCTTTACAATTTTAGATACAGATTTCATTTCTGTTATCAGCTCGTTATCTAATGAGTGTCTCCCAGCTGTGTCTACTATTACTATATCCTGTTCTGCGAATTCTTCTAGTCCTTCTTTAACTACTTTCTCGGCATCCTTGCTATCTGAACTTCCAAATACAGGAACTTGAATTTGTTCTCCTATCTGTGCCAGTTGATCATAGGCCGCTGGCCTGTGGACATCTGCGGCAATCAAGCCCAGATTCAGCCCTTTCTTCTTGAAATATTTAGCCAACTTCCCAGTGGTTGTTGTTTTTCCCTGACCATAAAGGCCAATCAGCATTATTTTTTGAGGAGCTAATTTTAGACTGCGAGGTTTTCCTAGGGTATGTACAAGTTCCTGATGAACAATCCGGACAACATGTTCCCTTCCCGTCATGCCTGCTGGTGCCTTTTCGTCTAGTGCTCTGTCTTCTATTATTTTACTGAGTTCCAGTGCCAATCTAACATTGACATCTGATTGTAGTAACGCTCTTTGAATGTCTCTTACAAGCTCCTTGATTAATTCCGGAGAAATGTGACTTGCACCCGCAATTTTTCTTAGAGTTTTGCGTAAAGCATCTCCCAACGCATCAAGTACCATCTACTTGTGCCTGAGTAGTCAGTTTTTAAAATATTGCTCGATTAATTATAAACTATAGTAGCAAATCGATACTATTGATCGTTTAATATGTAGGTCAGTCGTTGCTTGCCAGCGCCTTTGTTATCTTTCTTCATAAATTCCACGGTACCTATTTCCTTTAAGGAACGAATATGCGTACCGGCACACGGACATACATCAATGTCCCCTATGCTAATAACACGTAACCGCGTTACGCTCTTAGGTAATAATTTCCATAATCCGCTGGACATACTCGATCTGATATTGGGATTTCCTTCTAGCTCGGACCTATTGGCTTCAGTAATCCGAACGTCCAAATCATTGGCAACATATTCATTTGCTTGTTCTATCACATCATCTATTTGATTCATGCTCAATTTCAGTGGTTTAAAATCAATACGGGATTTATCAGTTCCTATTTGATTGCCTACTGTATCTGCGCCATGTGATTCGCTTACAATTGAAGAAATTAGGTGCTGAGAAGTGTGCATACGCATGTGCTTGTACCTTCTATCCCAATTCAGTTTGCCATTAACCAGATCACCTATCTCGGGCAAGTCACCTTCCACCATGTGCCTTATCCTGTTTTTCTTGCGAACATCATATACTGTATTCTCTCCATCATCCCAGATCAATTTACCTTTATCTGGAGGCTGACCACCACCAAGATGATAAAATGCAGTCTCCTCAAGTTCTACAATACCTGGGTAAACGGCCGTAACTCTGCTTTGGAATTCCTTTTTGTAAGTTCCCTCATGAGAATCCATGTGATACTGTAAAGTCATAGATTATTACTAGTAAATGTGTCTATTTATTGACAGTGAAACTATTAAATGTATTATTCAATCTGTATAATAGGGACAAGGCATGAATACACGTGCGATATCTGTGGCACTAGCGCTATTACTGGTAGTTAATGGTGCAGTCCTGGCAGAAGATACAACTCATTTCATACGCGATGGTGAGGAAAAGTCTGAAGTTGTATTGTACCTAGAAAAAGATGTAACCGATTCAGACACTGCACTAGAAATTCCTAATGCTGAAGTTCTCGATGCATCTTATGTAGTTTCGGGAGGGGCGGATCAAGATGGAAATTATGCGGAAGATGTATCGGTAACAATCAAAGGTGCAAATTGGCAATACAGCGGTGAAGGCTATGGCGCTTTAGGTCTTCAAGATGAATTTAGTGACAGTTCCTCAAAAAAGAGTGCGAGCTTTAGTGGTGATACTGGCGGTGAAACATCAATAGAATTATTATTGCCCGTCAATGCAACGATAAACGATGCTGAAGTCACACTTGCCGGGCTTTCTCCAGCCGGAGAACTGGGTGAATACAGATTAGCTTCTAAAAACACAGATGGAGGTTCTCATAGTATACTACCAAGTGTCGTTGTCGATAGTTCCGATACATTTGTAGTCTGGAGAGATGATGGCAATCTGGAGGATAGAGAAGCTGCAAGATACAATATTTTATTTAATTCTCGAGATGGAACCAGTTGGGATGATCCAACTCTTCTTTATGGTAGCGATCAGGGTTCTATTCAGTCCGAACCAATAATTTCAGGCGATAGCGAGTATTTGGCTGTCGCATGGATATCCAGTTATAATATTCAAGGAATATATTCTGAGGATGAGGGCAACTCATGGAGCGATGTGATTACTTACGATTCCGATTATTCTATTTATGCTCATGACTTGGAAGTAGAAAGTGAGGAACTGTATCTAGCTTTGTCCATCTATACACAAAATGATGATGGTGAATACGATTACAGGATATATTTTTCCAAATCAGACGATAATGGTGTAACTTGGACTACGCCTGTCGAAGTCTCGGACTCCGATACAGCTAAGGGGAATATGTATCCTCGAATGGATGTAGACGGGAGCAATGTCTATATTTCCTGGTTAGATGGTTATCCTTCCTCAACAGATAATTCTGTTTATCATTCTTCATCCAGTAATGGAGGTACATCTTTCGGTGCTGTAAGTCAGCTAAGTGGAACCTCAAATACTGATGAAGTAGATGTTACTTGTGTTGGAAGCAATGTTGTCGTTGCCTGGACAGAGGCTAGTACTACTGATGATGCATATGTTGTAAAAGCAAGATCTTCCTCTAATGGTGGCTCAACCTTCAGTACTGAAAGCACAGTGTCTTCTGCGGATGATGCCGATGTCTTTGAAATTGACAGTACTAATGATGATAGCAATAATTTCTATATATCCTGGACACGATTCGATAGTAGTGACAATTACAATATTGCGGTTGCAAGGTCCTCCAATTCAGGAGGTACCTGGAACCCTGCAGTTGAAATTGACGGAATGGGTGACTCCGATCTAAGAGGTTTGGCATATATCGATGCGGATTCTTCAAAAATTGTTGCCGTTTGGGCGGACACTTCCGCTGGTGATGGTGCATCTAGTGATCCCGACATCCATTATTCATATAGTACAAATGATGGTAGCTCATGGTCTAGTCTGGAAGAAATAGGTTCTGATCAGTATTATGAGGCGGACTCTTTTGCGACTGCACTTGCTTATTCCAATAATTATCTATACACTATATACTGGGATGGTGGAGACAACGATCCCGATGGAGATTCAAATGGTAATGATGTGAATCCTGGCGGTTCAACATTGTCATATGATGGTGACATATTCTTTAGGAGATCCTCAGATGATGGTGAAAGTTGGGAGGATACTATTGTTATCACAAACAGTGATACAGATGGAAGAACTTACAATCCTCCGTCGTATCCAAGTTATTACTATTCATATTATCTCTCAGATATTGCCGCTAGCGGGTCCAATGTTTATGTCG
>CAZXZT010000004.1:0-20532 GCA_964645695.1 uncultured archaeon | reverse complement strand
TAAAAGTTCCGTAAATTACAACAGATATTAATCCAAAAATGGCACCCACTAAACCGCCATTTGCTGTTACTCTATCAGATAAGGATAAGAAAATTGGTAAAACTGTGGCTGCAGCAAACAAATCTGCAACCAAAAATATTCTAAAAACGCTGAGAGCATCATCAGCGTAATGCCATGCTAGGAATATGGCAATTGGTGCTGTGGATATTACGACATATTTTGCTTGATCGAGATTGAGATTGGAATCTGCTATATCTCTGGAGACTACCGCTCCTATTGCATTCTGGAGCGTATCAATACTAGAACAGACTAAAGCAATTCCAAGAACCAAAAACATAGCTAGGACCAGTTCATTGTATCCTTTGATCAGTTCAAAGAATGCTATGGAAGGATCGGAAAGTGCGCCTCTACCTGCTGCAACGGTACCTAAAAACCCAAACAATAGCACTGCTACGAAACATAGGCCTGACGCTAAGAATGCGCCCTTTCGTAAAGCTTCATTATCTTCTGAGGCCCAAGTACGTTGCCAATTACCTTGAGAAAACATTTCAGCGGCAGTTATAGCTAGTACTAGAGCTAAACCAGCTTCAAATGTTGAGTAATCGCTTATGCTACCATGGTACCACTCCCATTCAATGTCTTCCGGAGTGTGGGCTTTTGCATCATCTAAAGTATTCCCAAAACCCTCATTAAAAATCAACAAAATAACGCAAGCTATTAGCCACAATATGAAGAACGATTGAATTCTATCTGTTTTAATCGAGACAGGTAATCCTCCCATTACTGTGTAAAATGTTGTCACAATTGCTACAAGGACTATAGGAATTAGGAAATCTATTCCTGATAAAAACTCAACTGCTCTTCCTATTGCAATATATTCTGCAAACATGAAGGTAAACATGTAAAGTATAGAAATTATACCAACATAGAACTGCATAGGACGGCCCATTTTTTGACGAACAAAGTCCGCGAGTGTAACTCCTTGTGGCGTTAAATTTCTGATTATAGGACCTAAATAGGCTAACAAAAGAAATGGAGTAGCGGAAGATAGAGCATAGCCAAACACATCATAAAATCCGCCATAATATCCTACCTCAGATGGTCCAAATAATATCCATATTCCCATTCCAGAAGCGAACAGACTAAGGCCAATCATTATCCAATTTTGACTGTTCCTAGCGGACTGAAAAGAATCTTGATCTATTTCTATTTTCAGAGATTCTTTATATCCTAACCAAGCAAAAAACGCTAGAGTGCCTAAGAGTAAAATATATGCAAGACTTGAGGAAATCATGACATTGTTCTCATAGATTTAGATAAGTCTTCAACAATACTGGATACTGAATCTGTATTGTCTCCAAAAATGTACAACGACGGTTCAAATCCATGACCGCCTTCATCAACCAAAGCTTTGACTTCTGATACTTTTGAATCAATAATCAAATTGTCGCCAGACCTTTCTAATTTTACAAATTTTAGTTTTATCTTATCAGCTACATCTGATATAACTAAATCCCACCTCAGATTAATTATGACCGTAGAATCTGGGTTATATTTTCGAATCTGTAAGAGCAATGACGAAAGATGAGTGGAAGAACCAAATTTAGGAGCAGATAAGGGGCGTGCCTGCCCTCCAATTGGAGTTAATCTTCCCGGAAAGGCTGCAATTCCAGAACTATCCTCTGCTCCTGATTCTGCTATCGCAATGTTTACTCTGACTTGTGGAGATAATAGAGGAATTATTTTGGACAAACGCTTACGCATTGATGATAGATTCTCTAAAGTTTTTTCTCTATTATCTTTTGCAGGGAAACGGATAACCAACTCCTGATCATCTATAACCAATTTAAGATGCCATTTTGATGAATCACCACCTTTCAATACTTCTGCTAGACTTCTGGCAGATTCTTGCAAATCACTCTCAATAGGTTCACTATAGGTTGATGGTAAGGTGTGCAAATAGTTTCCAGCCATGACCTGACTTACACCCAGAATTTTGCCTAACTTGGCTTGGGTCCAACCTTCCTCAGATAGTATTCTACAGACTCTGCCCCTTAGTTCCTTGAACAAATTACCTGTCAATTCAACGGGCATCATATTAATCACTTATAGAATTAGAAAAGTGTCTTATAAAGGTTGTACAAACCTTTTAGCAAGGGGTCTACTAAACACAGTTTAGAGGTACTAGATTTGACTGATTCAATACCCATCTCAAAAGAAATTTTAGAAGGGATTTTTGATGAAACTGGTTATAATCCAAACAACCTTTCTATTCGTGAAACTAACCGATTGGCAACATTAATAAGTCAAAAAGGGAATTTTGAATTTGTAAGAATGGAAATGGGAATACCAAATCTTCCTACCCCTGATATTGCAAAGGAAGCGGAAAAGGAAGCCATAGACCAAGGTCTTCAAGGAATGTATCCTCCGTTTGATGGAATTCCAGAATTAAAAATAGCTGGAAGTAAATTCGTTAAAGCATTCCTAAATCTAGACGTAGATTCTGAACACGTAATACCAACTTGTGGATCCTTACAGGGCGGATACATTTCACAAGCATTAGCAGGAAACATGCACAAGGGAAAAGATACGATTCTCTATCTAGATCCTACTTTTCCTGTAACTAGATATCAGGCTAAATTTTTAGGATTAAAAATTGAGGGGATCGAACTTTATGATAATAGGGGAGAAAAATTATTGGATGCAATAAATAGAATAATTTCAAAAAAGCATGTTGGTGGATTGTTATGGTCCTCACCGAACAATCCAAGTTGGTCTTGTTTGAATGAAACAGAGTTGCAGGGCATCTCTGATATTTGTGATAAAAATAACATATTAGCGATTGAAGACCTTGCATACTTAGGAATGGATTTCAGGAAGGACTATTCACAACCTAATGTAGAACCGTATATCCCTACAGTTGGTAAATTTGGAAAAAATTGGGTAACGCTAATCTCAGCTTCAAAAGCATTCTCCTTTCCAGGTCCAAGATGCGGTCTTGCAATCATTTCACCCGAATTAAACAAAGAAGAATTTGTTCAATTGGAAGCGTTCTGTGGTCGAAAAAGATTCGGACATGCCTTTTCACTTGGCGGATTGTATGTTACGACTTCAGGAACGAGTCATACTGCACAATTCGCTCTAGCTAAAATGTTAGAAAAGTCCACAAATGGAGAATACAACTTTATCGATGTAACCAGAGCATATGGTGAAAGGGCAAAAGAAGTTCGTGAAGTATTTCTAAAATATGGTTTCAAGCAAGTTTATGAAAAAGATATGGATGAAACTGTAGGCGATGGATTCTATCTGACAATGGCATATCCAAAATATGATGGTACGAACCTAATGATAGAATTGTTAAAATATGGAATTTCCACAATCACCCTAAAATCGACCGGTTCAAATAGGCACGAAGGGTTGAGAATCTGCATATCCTTTGTGGACTCAAAAGACATCCCTGTTTTAGAAGATAGATTACAAAAATTCATGGAGAACAACAAGTGAAATCAAACGGCATCGACCTCGACAACTTGACCTTTAGCTTTACTAGAACTAGATCGATGTACGTGGCCAAATGTGAATTGGAAGGGGAATGGAAAACAGGAAACCTGGTTCCTTTTGAGGATCTGCACATATCTCCTGCGGCCGGCGTACTGAACTACGGACAAGGGCTATTCGAAGGGATGAAAGCCTACAAATGGGATAATGGAAAGATTGTAATGTTCAGACCAGAAAAGAACGCTGAAAGGGCGACCAATGGCTGTTCCAGGCTTTCGATGCCACAAGTACCTGTGAACATGTTTCTAGATGCAACCAAGAAAGTAGTAATTGACAATGCAGACTATGTTCCCAGCACTGAACAGGGTGCACTGTATGTCAGACCAATAATCTTTGGATCTGGAGCGGGAATAGGTGTTGCCCCGTCAACGGAGTACACCTTTGTAGTATATGTCAGTCCGGTAGGGCCATACTTCAAAGGAGGGCTGTCTCCAATAAGACTTATAGTCACTAATGACTACCACCGGGCACCTCTGAAAGGAACCGGAGGCGTGAAAGCGATAGGGAATTACGTGCCCGGGATGCTACCCAGTGGTTTAGCGAAAAAACAGGGATATGCCGAGGTGATATACCTTGATGCTGCCGAGGAGAAATACATAGAGGAAGTCGGTGCTGCCAACTTCTTTGCAATTATTGACGGCAGGGTGATCACCCCGGAACTGACCGGATCCATACTCCCGGGAGTGACCAGAGAATCCGTATTGCATTTAGCTCGTGAAAGAATGGGATTGGAAATCGAAGAAAGAAGAATCAGCGTCGATGAAGCTTTAACGGCAGATGAGGTCTTCTGTGCAGGAACTGCGGCAATCATTGCACCAATAGGATCCATAAACTATCAAGGAAAAGAGCATGTCTTTTCAGAAGGGATGGTAGGCAAAACAACCAAAGAACTCTATGACGCGCTAACGGGCATCCAGTTTGGAACTGAAAAAGATGAATTTGGATGGATGGCAGAAATATAACGTAATTTATACCCCTCTCTTGTAGTTTGACTATAATGGGCAGTACGGCAGACGGACTTGCGGGGAGAATCAAGAACAAGAAAGCCAGTATTGGAATCGTAGGAATGGGATATGTTGGAATTCCTCTTGGATTGGAATTTGCCAGAAACGGATTCACTGTAACGGGTTTTGATAAGGACTTGAACCGGGTAAAAGACATCAATGCTGGAAAACAGGTATTGGAACACATACCAGCTAGTGCAATGAGAGAATTTGTGAAAAGGAACGATGGATACTCCACAAACGAATTTTCAAAACTCAGCGATATGGATTGCGTGATAATTTGCGTACCTACTCCTCTTGATGAACATGAACAACCGGACATGAGCTATGTCAGTGACGCATCTGGAGAAATTGGTAAAAACTTGAAGAAGGGACAATTAATCATCCTCGAGTCAACGACTTATCCTGGCACAACCAGAGAAGTTGTGAAACCGATTCTGGAAAAATCCAAATTAGAAGCGGGAAAAGATTTCTTTCTGGCTTATTCACCGGAAAGAGAGGATCCGGGGAACAAGAAATTCTCAGTTTCAGATATACCAAAAGTAATGGGAGGCTTGACCAACACCTGCCTCAGATTGACTAAGAACTTGTACAAACACGTAGTGGCCGAAACAGTTGAAGTGAGCTCGCTGGAAACTGCCGAAGCAACAAAATTGATGGAGAATGTTTTCAGGGCTGTGAATATTGCAATGGTAAATGAACTAAAACTTGTTATGGACCGAATGGGAATCAACATCTGGGAAGTGGTGGATGCCGCCAAGACAAAGCCTTTTGGATTTATGCCATTCTATCCTGGACCAGGAATGGGAGGTCATTGTATTCCCATCGATCCCTTCTATCTATCATGGAAGGCAAAGGAGTACAATACTGAAGCGAAGTTTATCGAACTGGCCGGTGAAATCAACCGGAAAATGACCGAGCACATAGCACACCGTATAGGAAGGGCATTGAATGATGATCAAAAAAGCATCAAAGGCAGTAAAATCCTGATTGTGGGCGTGGCATACAAAAAAGACATAGATGACGTGCGTGAATCTCCTGCTCTTAGAATAATGGAACTGCTTGAATACAAGGGAGCGAAGGTCGGCTATCATGATACCTACGTAAAAAATGTAGACTCTCTGAAAAGCTCGAATCTGACTCGGAGCAATGTGGAAGAGCAAGATGCAATCGTAATAGCCACTGACCACACTAATGTAGACTACCAATTACTGGGAAAGCACGCTCAATTGATAATAGACACCAGAAATGCAATGGCAACCGTGAAGAATCCAAAGGCCCGAGTGTTAAGGGCTTAGGAATGGAAGCGTTCCAGGGAATACGTCAAGGAATAATTGAACGCTACAGCATCCTAACTGACAATCCGACCAAATTTGCAAAGTCGATTTGTAGTCCACTCAAACAATCGTTCCGAATAAATACGCTTAAGGGTGATAAAGAGATTATATTGGAACAACTCAGACATTATAACCATGAGATAGCAGAAGTACCATGGAATGACAATGCATACGTATCCAACCTGAATAATCTGGGTAGCAGTCTGGAACATTTTGTGGGCCAGATTTATATTCAGGAATTGAGCTCCATGATCCCTCCACTAGTTGCGAAGGATGTAATCGCGGACAATACGGTCCTAGACTGCTGTGCCGCTCCGGGTTCAAAGACGACACAAATAGCGACCATGATGCAGAATCAGGGCCATATTATAGCAAACGATTCCAGACATGCTCGACTGAAATCATTGAGAGGAAATCTGGATAGGCTGGGGGTGACGAATACTACTGTCACACTCAGAGATTTCAAATCATTTCCAAATACGGATGCTGACCTGTATCTGGTCGATGTGCCATGCAGTTCAGAGGGTACGATACGCAAGAAAAACACTATTGCCAGAATGTGGAAAGAAAATGATTACGAGCGTTTCAGCAAACTCCAGAGGGGTTTGGTGAACAAAGCCTGCGAAATGGCACCTTCTGGAAGTACGATACTGTATTCAACCTGTACCTTTGCTCCCGAAGAGAACGAAAGGATAATTAGTGAAATCATTGATGAGCAAGCGGTGAAACTGAAGAGTATTGAGATAAATGGTCTCAAGACTAGTCATGGAATAACTGAATGGAGAGGGGAAGTATACAATAAGGAAGTTGAAAAGTGCATTAGAATATGGCCACACCACAATGATACTGGGGCTTTCTTCATTGCGAGGTTGGAAAAGTGTTGAGGAAACTTGATCCGGAACGAATAGGTTTGCTTCGTGAATATTGTCTGGGACGTTTTGGAATCGAACCAGAAAGACTTGAAAATTACAAATGGTATATCGGTTCAAAAAACAGGGTCTATATTGGGCCTGATGAATTGGAAAGAATTAGGCCGGAAAGCATAGGGATATGCATTTTTCGGCTGAATAGAACGCCCAAGCCGACAACAAATTTCCTGCAACTTTTTGGAAGATACGCTACGAAAAATGTTATTGATATCCAACGTGATGAGACCATTGAATATTGCAACGGGAAAAACTTAGATCTGAGCTCTGAACCGGACGTTGATCCCGGTTTTGTAGCAGTCAGATACAAAAACAGATTGCTTGGATGCGGACACTGGGATGGAAAGGTGCTAAAAAACCAGATTCCGAAATCAAGATTCTGCAAACTCGGATTTCTCTGAAGCTGGGAGTACTGCTTAATTATTGGTGCTTATGGCCATTGAATGGGTCAGACGACCTTTGAATTTGGAACTGAAACAATTGAACCTGAAGTACCTCAGGCGGAGGCACCCCCAGCAGAAAAGAAAAAGGCTCCGAAGAGAGACAGGAGCAAAAAAACAAAGGCCCACCAGCTAGCTAAGGAACAGCGTGATATTCCCGTATCCGAGTTCTTCGAACAGAATAGGCACATATTGGGTTTTGACAATCCCACTCACTCACTGATAACGGCTGTCAAGGAGGGTGTTGACAACAGTCTGGATGCCTGTGAACAAGCCGGAATTCTTCCTGAATTGAGGATTGAAGTTGGACATTTGGCAAAGGACGAATTGAGCATCTCAATAGAGGACAATGGTCCTGGAATAATAGAAGAGAACGTCCCTAATGTCTTTGGAAGGCTACTGTACGGCTCGCGCTTTGGTAGTGGCAAACAATCCCGGGGGCAACAGGGTATCGGAATCTCAGCCGCGATAATGTATGGCCAATTGACCACTGGAAGATCGGCGACTGTCAGCACCAGAATCTCGAAAGAGCATCTAGCGACACGCATAACGATGAAACTGGATACACGAAATAACAGGGGCAACGTCGAGAGGACTGAAGATTTTGTATGGAAAGATGAAGTGGCAGAACCTGATGAGAATGGGCTATATCCTGAGAAACATCATGGTACAAAAATTGAATTCGCAATCAAGGGACGGTACCGGGAAGCAAGGCCCTCCGTTCTGGAATACGTAAAATCAACAGCTATAGTCAATCCTCACGCTAGGATAATTTTCACTAATCCGGATAAAGATACTTTCGCCTTTGAAAGGGCTAGTGAGAAGATTCCCCAATTACCCAGCGAAGGCGTGAAACCCCATCCACACGGAGTTGAATTAGGCCAGCTGATACGCATGGCACATCACAGTTCGGAACATCAGATTGCCAGATTTTTAAGGAACGATCTGTCATCAATGGGATCAAAGAGTATCAGCGGTGTCCTGCAAAAGGCAAGGCTGTCTCCCATTGTCAGACCCCAAGACATCACCAGAGTTGAGGCAAAGGGAATGGTGGACGCTTTCAAGACCACTTCAATCAGGACTCCGACCAGTGGTGTTCTAGTTCCAATAGGACCCAAACTGATCAAACTGGGACTGAAACAAGTTCTAGATGAATACAGACCCGATTTTTACACCCTCCCAATCAGTCGCGCACCATCTGTATTTTCAGGTACTCCTTTTCTGGTGGAGGTAGGAATGGTTTATGGTGGGAACCTGCCCAAAGACCAGCCAGTCCAGATTCTCAGGTTCGCCAATCGGGTTCCTCTTCTGTACCAGGCTGGAGGGTGCGCCATCACTAAGGCCGTACAAGGCATAAACTGGAGACAGTACGGCCTGGAACAAAGAGGTGGCAAGGGAACTCCGAATGGACCTGCCATAATTCTGGTGCACGTAGCCTCTACCAATATTCCATTCACTTCCGAAGCAAAAGAAGCTGTCGCAGATATAAGTGAAATCAAGAAGGATATCAAATTAGCTTTACGCAACAATGCCAAAACCCTGTCCAGACACCTCAAGAAACAGAAAAAGAGAGAAAAGGTAACCGAAAAATTTGACCTAGTTCAAAAAATATTGCCGGCAATAGCCGAAAAGACATCAAGTGTGGTTGGACAACCAGTCCCGAATCTGGACAAGGTTGTTGCCGCCATAATGGATGTAGTCTGGATCGAGGAAGATATTGAATTCGGCAGTGGTCATATAGATATCGAAATAAAAATAATAAATTATCGTCTGAGATCGGCTAATTTCAAACTCAGGGCTGAAGTTCCAGGCCATGAAATAAAAGATGCAGAGCCCCGACCTGGCAGGAGGGAGGGTGGCCAAGTTATCTGGTCAATCGGACTGCCGACCACCGAATCGACCAAATACAAATTCACAGTTCCTGAAGGTACACGGAATAGCTTTGAGGGTGTTGAACTTTGGGTAGAAGGAATGGATTCAGCGAATGTAATAGGAGCTGAACCATGGACCGGAATTGCCGATCCGGGGATAAAAGAAGCTATTGAAGCTGAAAAACAGGGACTTGCCTGATTCATGGCATTGCCTGATTATTTAAGAAAAAGAAAAGGTTTCCTGGAACTCAGAAGGAACAAGGCATGGATTAGTTGGAATCCTTATCACTCAAAACTTTCTGCATATGTTCTGGCAAACGGACCGGGATGGCCCTTTGAAGAAAAAAGCAACATTCTCTATCTGGGGGCTGCGGAAGGCAACACTGTCAGTTTCTTGAGCCACATGTGCCATGGAGGCAGAATTACCGGCGTTGATATTTCATCGGTTTCAATGGCGGAGCTACTTGTCCTTGCGGAGAAAAGAGAGAACATAATTCCATTCCTAGGTGATGCACATTTTCCAAAAAACTATCTGCTTCATGCCGGCATTCCAGACATATTGTATCAGGACATTGCGCAAAGAGACCAAGTTGAAATATTCATCCGGAATTATGATTTTTTTGAACCAAAATGTGGTTTCCTTATGCTGAAATCCAGATCTGCACCGGGAGAGGATAGCAAAGTGTTTGAAAAGTCCGAAGAGAAGATGAAATCCAGATTTAAGAAAGTGGTACCTACAGACATCTCAAAGTGGGCGAAAGGACACATGGCCTATTACGTTGAGTGATGGAGCCACCGGTGGGAATCGAACCCACGACCTGCGCCTTACCAAGGCACCGCTATACCCCTTAGCCACGGTGGCTCTTTTTCGCGACCGTGAGGGCCTAAAAAGAGTTTATCACATTTAACAGGTTTTTGTTGTCCACCCATAATCTATTACACCCGTCGCTACTCCATGGTGGATAACGTTTCGAGAAGCATGGTAAATTACATTACTGATAGAAGTAGCAAAGATGAAGTACTAGGCGGATTCGAATCACTTGTTCAGAAATGGTTCAACAAAAGATTCGATGACCTTACACCACCACAGGCAATGGCCGTTCCACTAATCAGCAAGAAGAAAAATGTACTGGTTTCGAGTCCCACGGGCTCAGGAAAGACGCTTACTGCCTTTCTCAGCATATTAAATGACTTTTTCCGGATACACAGGGAGGGTGAATTAGAAACGGGAGTACATGCCATCTACATCTCTCCCCTGAAGGCACTGGCCAATGATATTGACAGAAATCTCAAACAGCCTCTGGATGAGATGATTGAACTGGCTGATAAAGCTGGAATAGACGTTCCCGAGATCAAAGTAGCTGTCAGATCTGGGGATACCTCGCTCAAGGAGAGGGCGAGAATGGTGAGGAAACCCCCGCACATTCTTATCACCACTCCTGAAAGTCTGGGTCTGCTTTTATCGTCGAAGAAATTCAGAGCGCATTTCAAAAAAACTAGATACATCATACTGGATGAGATTCATGATCTAGCTAACAACAAAAGAGGTACGCACCTTTCACTATCGGTAGAGAGGCTGACGCAGATCATTGATGGCGAACCTGTAAGAATAGGACTATCTGCAACACAAGCCCCGATTGAAGACATAGCTGGTTTTCTAAGCGGATACAAAAACGGAAAGCCAAGACCTGTAAACATCGTGGATGTTAAGGAAAGAAAACATCTGGATCTAAGAGTTATATGTCCTGTAGACAATTTAACACTGCACTCCACAGAAGTCATCAATTCGAAAATGTACGACTTGCTGGTTGATCTGGTCAATGATCACAGGACTACCTTGATTTTCACCAACACCAGAGCTGGAACCGAATCTATTGCCATGCAATTGAAAGAAAGAGGTATAGAAAAACTGGCTGCACACCATGGTTCTCTTTCGAAAGAGATGAGACTGGATGTGGAGCAAAAACTCAAAGCCGGCGAGATGGACGTCGTTATCTCCTCGACAAGCCTGGAGCTGGGAATTGACATTGGGTATGTTGATTTAGTTGTCCAGATAGGATCGCCCAAATCAATAGCCAAAGGGCTACAGAGAATTGGAAGAGCAGGACATGCACTTAGAGAAGTCTCCAAGGGAAGATTAGTTGTTTTTGACTCCGACGATCTTATCGAATGTGCAGTTCTGGTAAGATCTGCATATGGTGGCCAAATAGATAGAGTTTCGATTCCTGAAAAGGCCACGGACGTGCTGGCCCAATCGATTATTGGAATGTCCTTGGATCGAAAATGGGACAGCGACGAGATGTACGAACTTGTACGTTCTGCATATCCCTACCGCAACCTATCCAAGCATGATTTTCTCGAGGTTCTGGATTTTCTGGGAGGTAATAAACTAGAGAATCATGGCGTCTATCCTAAAATATGGTACGACAAAAAATCAAAGGAAATTGGAATCAAAAGAGGTTCGCGACAAATCTACAACATGAACATTGGTACAATACCCCAAGAGATCAATTATGCTGTCGTGCTTGAAGGAAGAGGGGTCCAATTAGGAAATTTATCGGAGAAGTTTGTTGAGAATCTTTCAAGGAATGACATATTCGTGCTAGGTGGAAGAACTTATCAATTTCTAGAGACAAAAAGATCAACTGTAGTTGTCAAGGATGGGCTGGGCAGAAAGCCCACAGTCCCATCCTGGTCCGGAGAAATGCTACCCCGTTCCTTTGACTTGTCCGAAGCTGTGGGAAGATTCAGGGCCGAAGTGGAAGCAAGATTGGAAAATCCTGAGCAGGATATAATAGACTGGCTCGAAGAAGATTTCAGACTAGACAAATGGGCTGCTAAAACCATAATCTCCCACCTTGATGAACAAAAGAAGATCTGCGGATTCGTCCCTTCTGACAAGAGGTTGATGGTTGAAGGGTACATTGACAACCGGGGACGTAACGGTGCAATTTTCCATTTTCCGTTTGGAAGAAGGGTCAATGATGCCCTTTCCAGAGCTTTTGCCTATCAGCTTGGAAAAGAAATCGGAAGCAGTGTACGTATTTCCCTGAGCGATGATGCATTCCTGCTGACTTTTCCGAACAGACTCGCAATCGAAGGGTTGGTAGACAGACTGATGCCTGAAAACCTTGAACCGCTTCTGAGAAAGGCAATCAAAAATACTGAAATATTTGTTCAGCGTTTCCGTCACTGTGCTAATCGCTCCTTCATGGTTCTGCGTAACTACAAAGGGCGCGAGATCTCTCTACCAAGGCAACAATTGAGGACCTCCCAGGTACTGGAAGCAATCAACCGGGTCGATTCCTTTCCGATGCTTGAAGAAGCTTACCGCGAGATCCTGTATGACGCATTTGACATCGACAACGCTCAACTAATCCTGGATGAAATAAAGAGTGGCAAGAGAAGCATCGAGCATCGAAGCTACGCACCCGTACCTTCTCCGCTTTCCCATTCCCTGATACTTTCCGGACTCAGCGACATAGTCCTCATGGAGGACCGTTCGGCACTATTGAGGGAGTTGCATGCTCAGGTCCTAGGGAGGGTGCTAGAAGAGGGAGATGGAGACAAACCGAGATTCGAAAGGGAACTGATAGACAGTTACTTCAATGAAAAGAAACCAATTGTCGGTACGAAAGAGGGAGTGATTCAGGCGATTCGGCAAATTGGAGGGATCTATCTGCTGAACGAAAGGGCAAAATCAATCTACAGGATGTCAGACATGGCCAGCACCGAAATGCAGGACTTGTGCCACGAGATGATTGATGAAAAAACCGTTGAATCTGTCTGGACTGGAGAGAATGAGTCGCTGTATGTGACAGCCGAACTAGTTCCCCATTACAAGACCATCTACGGCTCCGATGAAAAATTGTCGAAAGAAGCAGAAAGGATTTACAAGAAATTGAAAGGCATAAAGAAAATTAAATCGAAAAAGATTAGTGATGAATTGGAAAAGAACTACCTTGTTTGCAGAATGGTGGATGGATTTTCCAAACGGGAAATTGAAAAGAACACATCGTATGAAAAAGCCCTGGATTATCTGATTACAAAACACCTCGGTTTTGTTGGACCTAGAGCTATAGAAGAAATTGCTCTCGAACTCAGGCTACCTGAAGAGATAGTCAGTCAATCACTTTACGAACTGGAAGAGCAAGGCACCATTCAAGGCGGAAACTTTGCTCTGGGCCAAAGCACTCCGCAATACTTGATGGCCGAAGATGTAATCTATCTGGAAGCGCAATCACACGGAGATATTGATGTCGTTCCAGACCGAGTTCTGAGAGAATTCATAGACCAGAAAATGTTCAGAAAATTTTCAAGCCTGCAGACACTTTTTGATCAGCATAGCGACGTATCGTCTCCAAGAACCGTATTTCACAGATTAGATAGACCTAATCTGGACGAATGGTGGGAATGGAGGGATTCTGACGCAATACTGCAAGGAAGGTTTTCCGGAGGGAAACTGAGGTACGTTCCGGCCAATAAAGTCGGGATGTACCAAGCACTGTTCAGGAAGGAACCTGAGGGAAAAATCCAGAGCCTGATTATTGACATGCTCAAAAGAAGTCCGCCTGTGACCAAGAGCGAGATAACAAAGGAACTGGAGCTTAAGCCAGAGCTGGTGGATGGGGCTCTGAGAACTCTGGAAGAAAATTTAATGGTGCACCGGTACAACCGAAATCGCAATCCTTGGACAACGCACAACCGGTATCGTTTACTGACTGAATACGAATCACCCGAGGAACCGGAAAAGAAGCTGGTAATCGACCAATTACGCAGTTTTGGCCCTCTTACTTTTGCTGAATTGAGAAGAGAATGTGGAATGCCACTCAATGTTACAAGAAGCATTCTGAACAGATTGCAGGAAGAGGATATCGTCTCCAGAATAGTGATAGTAGGAGCTACTCGACTATTTGCCTATTGTCTGACCGAGGAATTGGAGAACATAAGGAAAACCGAAGAAAAGAGGATAACCAGAGTTGTTTCGTGGAGAGACCCTCTGCTTACTCATATCAGAAGGGAGATGTATGCCAATTACGGTGAAGGATGGACTCATCCAATTGTATTAGGGGGAGCGGTCGCCGGATACATGGAAGCGTGGGCCATGTCTGGATTGCTTGACATTAGAGAAGTAGTGCTCGAAGAAGACGTCCCGATTGAACAATTCTTGGACGCTCTGGACGAATTTGCAATTTATCAGGAGAACTTTCACAGCAATATAATAAGAGTCAAAACCTTTTCCGGAACGCGAGTGGAAGAACTTGATACGGCCATAGTAAAAAGATTCGAAGACAAGGGATATCAAAGGATAAGGGAATGGCTGGTTAAAGGCCCGGTCATTGATTTATCCTACCAAGAAAGGGAAATATACGGTTATTTGCTCTGGAAACAAAGAATACATCCGGAAAGGAGATTCCAAAATGCAACTGAAGCATTCCGCGAGATGGGAGGGATACGATCTGAATATGAGCTGTCGTTGAGAATTCAAGGACGTTTCTTCCATCCCAGAGATTACGGAAACGAAATGGAAATAGTGCAAGGCGTAATGATTCCCAGCTACTCTACCTACTGTACGGTAAGGGATGCCATAATTTATCGCGATGCCAGAAACATGATTCCGAAACCCGAGGACAGAAGACTCTTAGCTCTGGCAATAGATTCCAAAGGCCTGCCCCGGGAAGAACTCTATCGGAGAAGTGGCATGGACCCAGATTCGTTCAAACAGTCACTAACGCGATTGTACCAATCCCTGAATCTGGTAAGGACCACGAGAGGAAATTACCGTACTTTACCGGTAAACCGGATCTATGAGGCTAGCGAGGCGAAGTTCAGAGTCGTGAAAAGGCTAGTATTGTCATTCGGGATTATCTCTGCAGAGGATCTTGGAATGCTTCTCAAAGGAGAAATTCCAATGGCTGAACTTAGAAAAATACTCTCAGAGCTTGAAAAAGAAGGAACTCTAGTGAAAGGATTCCTAAAAGAAGGGAGCGAAACACTGTACTGGATTGTAAGTGAAGATCTGGAAAGAGTCAAAGGACATCTTTTCCAGGGCAGTTTTGTTCTCACACAAGCTGACCGGCTATCGCATTACCTCGGCGAAGATGCAAAGCAGAAATTCGGTTTGGGAGCCTGCAACGTGATTTTCAGTTCAACCCGAATGACTGGAGCCTTCAAGATGTCAAAGAGAGGAAAGGATGTGGTAATTACCGAATTTGTTGGCGAAAATCAGGAAAGGCACGTTATAGAAGCGTGGTGCAGACAGTGGAGAATGAATCTCGAATGGGTGCTCAAATCCGACGAAAAAGTGGAAATCTAAAGAAATTCACCGTAGACCGAATCCGGCAGTTTGGTGTGGATGCTATAGACTTGGTCTTCGGATAGGACATTGTCTTCAAGAGCCTTACGGGTTTTACGGGGGACTGTCTTGGGTCCCATCACTGCACCCGGCCGTTGCGGATCATCCAGATAGTCAGTTTCCAGCATAAATTCGGATTGGGATGCGGTTTCAATGTTGGTTGAAGAGGAAATCAGAGAAACCACTATACCATGAGGATCTTCAAGGGCACCGGGCCCACCATAGTGCTTTACCAAACGGGACTTCGGAAATTTGGCATCGGATGCAATCCTAGACAGGTCGGCCATGACCTCGGGAGTAGCAGATTCAGTATGAAGAACAGCTGCTGCATGCACCTCTCTGGCCCTTGACAACGATTCAGTCAGTACATCGTTGGAAAAGTCCCATACTGAAGGTTCGACTTCGAAATGCGGACGGCCCAACTCGCCCAATCCGACCGTTTTGTTCTCGGTGACCAAAGATACACAATAATCCACTGCCTCGAGATAAATCTCGGAAGCCTGGGAAGGAGAATTGAATTCAAGAAGTTTAAGCAACTCTATGGGGTGAGGCGCAGTGACCACTGCAACCTTGGCTCCTGTTTCCCTCGCTTTATCTGCCAATTTCAAGGTTGTTTCAACCTGACTTTGAAACGCTCTTATTTTTTTCCAGGGTCCATAGGGCTTGTGGACTATGACCAGACGGGTTCCTCCAGCCTTAATAAAATCCTTAACTGCTAATTCCTTCCTGCCAGAGGGATCCAAATGAAAATGATTGTCAGTTATCTCCACGCTGTTGCAGATAGATGACCACGTATAGGCTTTACTCATTTACCGACACAAAATTTATATCGTGCGTTGGCTAGAACTCGGTCTGGCATGAATGCAGTAAGAATTCTAACTTTAGGGACTTTGCTAATCAGCATGAGCTTTTTTCTGAGCGAAGCCACTGCAGATGATCCAGATTACGAATTTAGATTTGATGTCCCCAGCGATGGTTCAGGAAGTATGGACTCCAACAGTACTATGGATCTCAAAGTAGAAATAGAGAATTTTATTACTGATCCTAGACATTTCAAGCTAGATATAACCAATAACAATGAATTGATGAATAGTGGACTAAAGGCCTGGTGGAGCCATACTGGCCAGGATTCCTTGTCATCTGAATCCACGCAATTGGGGGATATCAATGTTGGAAATCTATCAACTGTGAATGGGATAACAGTTACCGTTGAAGCATCGGAGGAAGCACTTAGCGGGACCTATGATGTAGATCTGAAATGCGAAGATAAAGACGACAGCGATTCTGAGACTCAGCAAATTATCCAACTCTCCGTAACTGTTAATCAGAAAACGGGAGTCTTGCTGGCATTCTGTAACGAAAATTGTATTGAAAAATACGGACGGGCTGAAAGCGGTTCGGGCATTTACCCCGATGAAGATTCGCTTGGTCCGAGAGGCACCGTTGATATAAACGGGGAAAATACTTATCTAATCGAAATCAGCAACAAGGGCAATTCGGAGGATACACTCAGCCTTTCGCTTACTGGAAACGAATGGGAAACCAGTCTTAGCGAAGATTCAGTAACACTAGAAGCGTTCTCAAGTCAGATAATTACTTTGACCGTGACCACAGATGACAGTGTAAACTATGAAGACCTTGATGAAGTAACCGTCACTGCAACTTCGGGAAACAATAATGCTTTTGACGACACCCTGAACATAGCCACCCAGGTCAGAGTCTACGGAGGACTGGGACTGAATGTTATATCACAGGTTTCCGACGGTGTTGAGGATTGTACGTGCCCTGGCGATGAAGTGACTATCACCTTCAACATACTTAACCAGTGGTCTGAGGGCGTCAATTTCAAGATTGACAAAAAAGACTGGTATCGTGGAACTCTGGGCAATACGCCTCAGGGATGGAACTTCGTCTCAGGTAAGGGGTCTCTGGACCCTTTCCAGGAGACCTCAACTTCCAGTTCAAACGGTGTCAAAGTAACTATCTCTTCTAGCGCATCTGCGGGAGAAGTTGTAACCATAATCCTGAAGGCCACATCGCTTGATGAGGAAATCTGGATTGAACGAGAGGTTGAAATCAGGGTTGAAGGCTCATACGATGTGAGGCTGATTGTGACCGCTCCGGACCTTGAAGACATAGAGTGCACGGGTTACTGCCTGCCAGTAGGCGTCCAAAAAAGTCTTTCCAGCTATGTAAAGGTGGTTAATCATGCCAAGGTGAACGATCTGGTTACAATAAGTGCAGATTTTACGACCGGAGGCGAAGACTGGATAATCACGATTCCCCAGCCAATAGCCATTGAAGCTTCAGGAGAAAAACCCCTCTACATTAGCGTGCAGGCGCCTGAAGATGCCATAGGAACCGAGGCCACATTGAAAATAACGGTGGAATCGGGAGGCGATATAACAGCCAGCGATGAAGCCACTATGACCTTCACGGTTACCACGGTTTCCGCCGTTTCGGGGCCTGAAACAGATCAGCTATCTGAGGAGAGCGATTTTCCAATAGACCCGATTTACCTGGTATCAATAGTCCTGATAATTGGACTTGGAAGTGCAGCCGTATTCGGTTTGCAACAAAAATCAAAGGGAGCCTTTGGAAGTTCCAGCCAGGATACGGATGACTTCAGCGACGAATGGGCTGGTATGGAGGACTCCGGAGCTGCTGTTCCACAGATGGAACCGGCACAGCCTGCCACGCCACCGCCAGTCGCACCCCCTCAGCCTCAAGCTCCTCCACAGCCCGGAGCTGTACCCCCTCAACCTCAGGCTCCACCGAGTACTGCGGCCGTTCCGGAACAACCTCCGGCCCCTCCACCTGCCGCCGCACCAGCGGCTCCTATGATTCTGACAGTTACAGTCCCCGATGGCGTGACGGCCGGGCAACAGATACAGATCAAGGCACCCAGTGGCCAACTTGTAAATGTCAAAGTCCCGGAAGGCTGCGGACCTGGGTCGCAGTTCAAAATACAGATCTAAGCAGGCGTGGTCTAGTCTGGTATGACTAGGGGTTTCCAACCCCTCAACCTGGGTTCAAATCCCGGCGCCTGCACCACCTTAATGAAATAAACAATATATACTGGCCCTAAATCGAGAGATGTCTGACGGCCATAGCGGTGGTGATCACCCGTTCCCATTCCGAACACGGAAGTTAAGCCCACCCGCGTATTCGATGGTACTGTGGTGCGCGAGCCCACGGGAACTCGAGTACGCCGTCAACTTTTTTCAAGATAAATTCCATATAGACGTACCAAATGAATATTGAAACATGGATGCTGTAGAGATTACTGATGCATTGACTACCGTGATTGATTCTACTTTCAAGAAGGATGTTATCTCACTAGGTTACGTCAAGGGAATGACTGTTGGTAAAGACAAACTGAGATTCTCATTACGGTTACCAGCTCCTCTGATGCCAAATCATGACGAACTCGTGGAAAAATGCAGAGAGGCCCTAAAGGATGTCAAAGATATTGGTGAGATTGAGATAAAGAAGGACTGGGAAGTTCAGAGATTGCCTTCCCTGAATGCACCCAACACCCCTAATTCTCTGAAGAGTGTCAAGAACATAATCGCTATTGCATCTGGTAAAGGAGGCGTCGGAAAATCAACCGTAACTGTCTGTATAGCAGAAGCTTTCGCGAATGCTGGTGCAAAGGTTGGTATTCTGGATATTGATGTTTACGGACCAAGTATTCCCAATATGGTAGGATTGGGAGATCATCAACTGGGAGGTTCTCAGCAAGGAGTTCTAGAACCTGTGGAAGCACATGGAATGAAGATTATGTCCATGGGTTTTCTGGCAAACAAGGATACACCGGTAGTATGGAGAGGGCCTATTGCTTCTCAATTGGTACAACAATTCCTTGGTGCCGTGGACTGGGGAGAACTAGATTATTTGTTTGTAGACATGCCACCCGGTACAGGAGATATTCAACTAACACTTTCACAGTCCGTTCCTCTAACTGGAGCTGTTATTGTTACAACTCCTCAAGAAGTCGCTCACACTATTGCTGAAAAGGGACTTAGAATGTTTCAACAGGTCAAGATACCAATACTTGGAATAGTCGAGAACATGGCTGGTTTCATCCCACCTGGTTCTGATGAGGTATTCCACATTTTTGGAGAAGGTGGCGGAAGTGCAGCTGCGGAAGAATTTGATTTACCACTTCTTGGAAGAATAGCTCTAAAACAGGATTTAAGAGAAGCTATGGACAAAGGAACCTTTGTTGATGATGATAACATCAGAAACATTGCTTCACAAATTGCCCTTCAGGCAATGACCATTGTAACAAACGAAGAATTATCTCCATTTGCTCCTCAGGAAATGAATGTTGCAAACGAGGGGCAGACACTGATTATCAAATGGCAGGATGATATAGAACACGTCCTTTCATCATTCAGTGTAAGGTCAATGTGTCCTTGTGCACACTGTGTAGATGAAATCACTGGTGAAAGATTGATTAAGGAAGAGGATATTCCTGCTAATGTCAAAATACTGGAATCTGCTCCAGTGGGAAGATATGGAGTACGTTTTAGTTTTGATGACCCAAGCCCAGGGGCAGGTGCTGGAATCTACACATTCGCCTTCCTCCGTAAGCTTGGAGAAGAGGCTGTTGAGAAAGCTGCCTTTGAAGTTTAGTTTACAACAACTCTTATTAATCTACTTAGAGATGAAAACATTATGTTGGCACAGGAGATAAAGATTCGAGGTGAACCCACCGCAGATCCGCAAAAGTGCAGATTCGTACTAGATCATGATGTACTTTCAAGGGCTTCTGTGACCTTCAAACGTGATTCTGATACGGAAAAAGCACCTCTAGCAAGAAAATTATTGAAATTACCTTACATTGCTGAAGTGAATGTCACTGGACAAGTAGTAACACTGACTGGAGACAACGTAGAAAGCTGGCCAGCAATCGGAAAAGAGATTGGTGGTATAATTCGTGAACAACTCATGAGTGGTGAACCAGCAATCACTGAAGAAGCAATGGATACGGGGAATAGTGAATTATTTGATCAAGTTAACGAATTGATTAAGA
>CAZXZT010000003.1:0-22229 GCA_964645695.1 uncultured archaeon | reverse complement strand
CCGTTACCGTTGGTAAGTCCGTTACCGTTGGTAAGTCCGTTACCGTTGGTCAGACCATTGCCGTCTTTGAGACCGTTGTCTATTTTTTTGTTCATGGCATCTCACCTGTAAAACGTTGTCTGCCATGGGAGGAACCATATATAAAATTGATTTGGATGAATATATAGATTTGAGGTATTAAATTATATACGATCAGATTCTACAATTTATTTCTTTGTTTTAGACGATGTTTTCGCCTTTGAAAGTTTCTTCTTTGGAGTCTTCTTTTCCTTTTTTTCCGGTTTGGTTCCTTCGTAGTGTTCCAGAAATTCTATATCTGTAACTTTGGTGTGCTTCCGGATTGCTGCAACGACCCTGTATTTGGCCTGAAACCAGTTAACATCGAACTTGGTTCTCTCAGGCAGTTTGATTTGAGCCACACCCTTCTCAACCTTGACTTCGAAATCCTCGTCAGCTGGGTATTCCATCATGAATAGCGCCTTTATCACGTCAACGGGCTTCTTGACAACGGCTTTTACAGTATACTTGAAAACCAGTTCCTTGCCTGCCAGAGGGGGGTTGAAATCCACCCGCATACGGGAACCATATACGTTTGCCAAGGTACCCGATCTCCCTTCTATGCTGATCTCTTCGCCGACATATCCCTTGGCATCCGGGCAGATCCTCCTGAATTTTGTGACAGACATGGTTTCAATCAGTTTAGTGTCCCTTGCCCCGTATGCTTCCTCGGGTGCAATCGTGATCTCGGTGGCTTTGCCTATTTTGGCCTTCTTTAGATTATTCTCAAATCCAGGGACCAGTCTGCCTTCTCCGACCACAACCGTGATCGGGGCATAATTCCTGTTTTCCACGATTGCATCCTCTTTCTTGGCCACTTTTTCAAGTGTCGTATCAAACAGCACACCGTCGGTACGGCCCTCATAGTCCAGAGTTATGACTTCACCATCTTTCAGAGGCATGAACGTTGCGTAAAAGGACCAGTATTAAGCCCTTATGTCCGGCGCATATCTCTTAACCCCCTATGTCGTTGTCGCAGTATGCGTTCGAGACCTCCTCGTTCAATGATCCTACCAAGGATTGTTGTAACTGGGCCCGGTGTTCTGGAACAGTTGCCTGCAGTCATCGCTGAGTTGGACCTGCCTGAAAGAGGATTGATAGTTTGTGATTCGAATACCTTGAAAATCGCAGGCGCAAAGGTGACTGAGTATCTGGAGATTGGTGGCCACCCGATGGAGAAGATCGAGATAGAAGGGGCCAATAGAGAGGAGTTGAATCGTGTAGAGGACGCATTGACCGGAATCGATTTTCTCGTAGGTGTTGGCGGAGGTCGCCCTATAGATCTGGCGAAGCAGGCTGGTTTCAACAAGAACATACCATTCGTTTCAATCCCTACTGCAGCATCGCATGATGGTTTTGGTTCTGCAAGGTCTTCCATCAGGCAGGCTGGGCACAAGACCTCGATGCAGGCTGTTCCGCCGATTGCAGTAGTAGCCGATACAACAATCATATCACGAGCACCGCCCCGGCTTTTGGCATCCGGTGTCGGAGACATAGTGAGTAATCAGACCGCGGTTCTGGACTGGAGGCTGTCTAGGGACAAAGGCGATTATAGTGAATACGCGGCAGCGCTTTCCGAGATGGCTGCTAAACTTGTTGAGGACGGCATAGAGAAAGTTGCAGACGGAGGAGAGGAAGGTGTGCGATTGGTCGTAAAAGCATTGATTTCTAGTGGAGTGGCAATGTCCATTGCAGGCAGTTCGAGACCCGCCAGTGGTGGAGAACACAAATTCTCACATTGGCTGGATGCTAACAGCAAAACGCCTGCACTTCATGGAGAACAATGCGGATTGGGATCAATTGTTACAATGTATCTACATGAGGGCGATTGGCAGAAAATAAGAGATACGCTGGAGGCAGTTAATGCACCCGTTAATGCCAAGGCCTTGGGAATAGAGGAGGACGTTGTATTATCTGCTTTTGTTAATTCAAAGGAAATACGACCTCACCGTTTGACAATACTTGATAAGGCAGGGCCTAAGGCAATAGAAGAAGCCGCGTTAGCTACTGGTGTAATCGGTTAGACGCTCTTCTATTTCCGTTGATACCCAGAGGACTAGGATCGTCACCAGTATCACTGGCATACTGACGTGGAATCCCTGGGTGAACCATTCAGGAAGCGAAGTTCCGCTACTGGTAGACCAGTAAGACCATCCCACTAGAATTTCGCCAACGATTATGGACAAAATACAGCTGTTTGGTTTTACTCGGTCCCAATAGAGGACAGCCACCGTTGTCGGAAAAAGTACTGCCAACCCAGTGAATGCTTGGGAAACTATATTGAAAATCGTGTCTGGTGGATCATAAGCTAGCACTAGTCCTACTATCGCAAGAACAACTATTAAAATTCTGCCAATTTTCTTTTCGGAATCATGCTTTACTTCAGTAATCGCAGGTAGCCCATCTTTGGTTATTATTGATGACATCGCAAGGATTTGTGAATCTGCAGTGGACATGAAGGCAGCCATCGCACCCATGCTGACCAGTGTAGCTACCCACAAGGGAGCATAGCCGGTCAGAATAAGTGGTAGAATATTGTCAGATTCCGCTTTTGTCAATTCATGATCAAAATCAACAATGTTACCATAGACTCCAATCATTACCGGAAAAAGGAACAGAATTGGCACAACGGTTGGGTAGAGCCACGCCGCCGTTCTGATAGCTCTATCATCTTCGGCAATATAGAATCTTGAGAACAATTGAGGAAACATTGGAACAGTTATTGGCCACAGGAGTGTGAACGAGAGCATTATCTGCCAGGTGAAATTGCCTTCCCTCACGAATTTCTCGGGTTTATTGTTCCATAGATCTTTTCCGGCCTCACCGAATCCGGATATGTCTTCGTGCAGGAAAAAGCTGAGAACAAAAATAATCAGTATAAGGAACATCAGAACGCCTTGGAACACGTCTGTAAGGGCTGAAGATTTCATCCCGCCTAGCGTAAGGTAGGCCACCATTACGCAAGTCAGTATGAATGCACCGGTAAAGTAGGGAATTTCTCCTCCCGACAGTGTTTCCAGAAGGATGCCAGCCCCCATTGGTTGCGTAGCCAGATAAGGCAACGTGAAGATGACCAGTACAGTTCCATATAGCCATCCCAGATATTTTGAGTTGGTTTCGCCAGCTATTAGTTCAGGTGGTGTTACATATCCTTTCTTCTTTCCCAATCTGTGAATAGGTATTCCCAATAGAAGTATTGAAAGACCAACTAGGGAAGTACCCATTGCCATGACGCCATAGAACCCCCATCCTGCTCGATAACTGGCTCCTGCAAAGCCCAGAAAGAAGAACGCCGAGAAATTCGTTGCGGCTAAGGTGCAGAAAAGAATCCAGGGGTTTATTTTCCTAGATGCCACGAAGTAATCCTCCGCACTGTCATCTTTGCTTCTTCCGTATATTCCGATTCCTATGGATATGATTAGGTAAATGGTCAGAATTATGATTATGGTTAACAAATCACTCATCTTTTTTCCACTCCTTAGAAAACTTCCAGACTGAATAGGCAAGAGTAAACTGAATAACCATTAGATAGATAATCCATGCCGGCATCCATTCCCCCAGTCTCTGATTTGCGTCCCAGTTCCACCAGTCTATGCTCAGTATGATTAGTGAAACAAATACTATTGCCCAGATGCGATGGCTTCTAGACTCTGGAAACCAGAATGGTCGAAGCTCCCATTTCTTGTTGTTCAAGTCTGGAGTCTTTCGATTAGCTCGGCTTTTGTGCCAGAGACAGGCAATTTCTTTTCTTTCAACATCACTTTCAACTCGGCAACTTTCATTGATTGGTAGTCAATTTCGTCATCCGATGTTTTTTCTTCCGGTTTTTCCTCAGTCCCGCTTTCCTCGCTTTTCGTCTGGCCAGTTCCCTTCTCCGCCTCTTCCAGAATCCGTTCTAGTTCATCGTCTTCCGGCGGTATTTCCATTAGGTTGTCTGGGTTGACTACGCTTATCTTGGAAATTTCGACCCTTTTGGTCGGATATGTGGTTTTCAGTGTGGCTGAGATCTCTTTACTCAGAGCTCCTGCATATATTTTCTTAAGGGTTTCCGGCAGGCTCATTTTGGCAAGATTCTTTTCGATGTGTTCGTGAGTGATGGCCCTCAGGAGTTTTTCCTGAGACTTCTTGATGCGTTTATCCACTAGAATGATGGGCTTGATCCTGATTTGTACATCATCTTGTAGTTTTAGTACCAAATTGCAGTCGATTCTACTGTTTCTTCTGCGGGTTAACGCACGCTTGTAGTCCGAAGTCAAACGGTGTCCGTCAAAGGAGGTGAAGGCGTTGTTTCCTCGGGTTTCATTCACTCTGAATTTTATCATGAAGTTCTTTTGACTGTAATCACCAGTTAGCTGTTCTAGGGGAACCTCTGTGACTCTCCCATTGACAGCCTCCGGGCTATTGGCAGGTGTGTGTGCCATTACTGCGTAATTGAACATGGAGGGGGCATGTAGCCGGTACCACATTTTACCCTTCCAATTGTCCTTGACTTTGGTTCTTTGGATTTTAGCCAACCGGTTCACCTTCCTGAAATAGAATTTCAGGCTGCGCTCACTGGGCAGGGTTAAATATACGTTGCGTTGATTACAACTTGAAATGTTCAGTAAATTGTTGCTACCTATTGACCCTTCCAAGCGGCTGAAGCCCTCTAGAGATTATGCCATTGCTCTGGCTAAACGCCTAGATGTTCCGCTGACCGCTATTTTTGTCAGCAATCCCTCTAAAACAGGAACAGTCACAGCATCCGCTGAAACAAGCAAGGGATTCGAAGCGCTCGGCAAGAGGCAACTTGACCAGTTTGTCGAGAATATCAAGGATATCAAGATTATACCTATACTGAAGGCAGGCAAGAGACGCAAGGTATTGGCTAAGATGGTTAATGAAGGCATTGCAGACACCCTCATTCTCGGTCCCTTTAGATCTGTGATTTCTCGGATTTTTACCGGCTCGGAAGTTGAACGCATTCTGGATTCGGAGTCCTCGCATGCATTTGTTGTTCGCGAGGATCACCCCTTACCTGGCCCCGGTTCTCCAGCCTTGGTAGTCTTTGATGGACCTGAGCTACCTGACCAGGCATTGACACTAGTCGAGGATTTCGCACGAAAATTTGGATGTGACATAGAGTTCCTGCATTTAGGAACGGAAATATTTGGAGGAGCTGAGGCAATCGATGGTGCCGTGTCGGAACTGAGGACCCGCCTGGGAGGAGATTTCCACATTACATCGACCATAATGCCATTGAGCTTTTTCAGGACCAGAAAAACCATAGTCAATTCTGTATCTAGGCAAGAAGGAGCGAGAATAGTGATTTTGCCAGACGTTGAGGACGCTGTGAGCGATATTCTCCTACACCAGCTAGTGCTGAGTGCAGTAGTGCCAGTGTGCGTGTTAAGATGAGCCCTGACCCGGAATTCGAGGATATGCTGGAAAGTCTGGAGATAGTAGCGGAATCGATGGAAGAAGAGCACATAGTACCTGCCAGAGTTGACCAGCTCAAACGTCGCAGAACTCTTTTAGGGCTTCAATCGAATCTGCTTGATTCCAAGGCCAGACAGCATGCACTTTACCGTTTGTATCTGAATTCCACTTTTAGGAAATTTGGTGCTGGTTTCATGATAGTCTCCTTCATTCACCTATTACTGTTTATATTCGCTGACGGCCTAAGTCCCGAGGGTCGCAACGTCTTCACGCTTTTTCTATTCATAATTTATCTTTGGGTATCCGAAACCTTTCCATTGCCCGTTACTGCATTAATGGCTGGAGTGGGACTTGTACTCCTGGGAGAGGAACGCGATGCGGCCTTCTCATCTTATGCGTCAGATTCGGTTTTTATGATTCTGGGTTCATTAATCATTGCTCAGGGAATTTCAAAATCCGGTGCGGAGAATTTGATAATCCGGAAGTTGCTAGCCCCCTTCACTGGATCGAATTATTCCTTGATATTCGGAACAATAGTGATATGCAGTTTCATGGCTGCAATAATTCCAGATCATAGTGTGGCAGCTATCATGCTTCCTATAGTGCTAACTATTGCGGACAAGACAGATATCCGCAAACGTCCTAACGAAATGATAGCACTGGTCCTTGCTGTGGCCTTTTCGTGTTCGATTGCAGGTCTGGCTACACCATCCGGAGGGGCCAGAAATGTTATTGCAATGGGATTTCTGGAGGAGCTATATGATATTAGAATAACCTATGTTCAATGGGTTATCCTGGCAGCCCCGCTGACCATAGCTCTGGTTCCGTTTGTATTCCTCACACTGGTAATGGTCAATAAGGTCAGGTACCGTAGCATAGATTACTACAACGAATCGACTCATTCCATCGATGATCGCCAATTGATCGCACTTTCAGTTCTGGCGTTGACCTTCATTCTTTTCTTGACTTCGGGTTTCAACGGATTGACTTTGGGTACCTGTGCAATGATTGGTGGTATTTTGATGCACGTTACGGGTGTTTTAGAATGGGAGGACAGCCGTCAAAGACTCAGATGGGGAGTCATGTTCATTTATGGAGCGGCATTGACGATGGGTAAGGCCATGGTCAATCATGGAGCTGCAGACTGGCTGGCTGGCGGACTCTATAGGCTGGCCGATTATGGTTCCGAGATAGGGGGAGATTTGACCATAGTCTTTCTGATAATCATAGTCACGGTGCTGTTGACCAATGTAATGAGTGATGGAGCGGCAGCTGCCATTTTGGTTCCGATTACCCTTGCGGTTGGATTCCAGGCAGGTTTCAATTTGGCATTTGTTGCTATAATCACCGCTGTCAGTACTGCGTTTGCTTTCATGACCTCTTTCGGCACTCCGCCCAATTTAATTGTCCAGGCCTCAGGAATTCCCAGATCCAGCGACTTTGTCAGGAACGGTCTTCCCCTTATTGTAATATCCATTCTGTTACTTATGGTAGCTCAAACCTATTATTGGGGTATGGCCAGTGAATGGGCCAGATTATAGCCGTCTAGACTTTTGTTTTCTCAAGAGTTCCATTCTTTTCCGTTTGTACCAGTCCGCCAATAAATGCAAAGGTCACTACTGAAACGAATACTGAAGAATTGCTGTCCGGCATTTCAGATATTGGCCCTAAGGATCCCTCATCCGGGTTATGTCCTATCAGGCCTCCAATTTCTTCGGCCACGTCATTTGGTCCAGACCCTGGGGGTAATGCGCCAGCTGTGGCTAGAAAATACAAACCTCCAATTATCAGGAATGGAAGCATGGCTGCAGTCAAGGCCCTTGCCGGGTCTCCAGCCTTCTTGCCACCAAAGAATCCACCTATTGCCGCTGTGATTGAACCTGGAATTGCCAATATTCCCAGAACTATCATTATTGTGAAAATGTATATGAAACCGGCAAAGATTCCCTTCTTGAACAAGCTCAACGATGCAAAATCTCGAGTGAATGTCCGTTCTGTTTCTTCAGCAACAATTTGATCTGCGGTTTCTTCTTTCTCAGGTTCCTCTATAGCGCTTTCTTCTATTCTTTCTTCAATATTTTCGAAACTTTCTGAGAGGTCCTCTCCATTAATCCTCTTGCGTACCAATTCCCACAGTTCATTCTCTTCACTCACTATTCATTATCCCGTTACTATCTATAAATTATTGATGATACCTGCAACAGATTAATATAAGACCCATGACAAAGCGGGTGGAAGTAGGGGCCTTCATTTGGAAGTTTTAACGACAGAGACGCTTGCAGCAGCAATAAATTACAGTCCAGAGTATTCTCACATGGGCGAAGACGAGTCTAACTATCTCGCGGAACACATCCTCAATTTTTTTGGTTACAGCGATCGCATTATCGACAACGTCCTCCATCCTGAGGATCGGGACACGTTCTACATGCTGGAGGATGCAGGTCTCATGGAGACCGAAAGAGAAGAGACCACTTTGTATGATGGTCGCGAGTGGAGGATTCATTACTGGTTGTTGAAGATTTCGGAGATACAGAGCCGTATGGACTCAGGTCCGAAATACGCTCCCGAAGACGAAGAACCCTCCGTCTATGACGAGATTCCGGAAGATATCTGGTCCCGTTGAAATTGAAACTACCCTATTCCCCACGGGGCAACCAACCAGAAATAATAGATCGGATAGAATCGGTAATCAGGAAACGTGGCCATATAGTTCTTGAGTCCCCTACCGGAAGCGGAAAGACGTTCTGTTCTCTTGCAGCAGTTTTACCAACAGCCATCAAGAATGATCTCCGGATAGTTTACTGCGTCCGCACTAATTCCCAGCAGAGGCAAGTGATCCACGAGTTGCAGGAATTCAAAAAAGCAGGTTATCCAATCAGTGCCGTTGCTTTTCAGGGCCGTGAATCGCTGTGCCCTGAGCAAAGATACGATAGTGAGCTAAAAGAGTCGAATTGGGTCGAGAAGTCAAAGATCTGTAAATCGTTGAAGCTGCAATCTAAAATGGGAGAAACGGGTTGTCGCTTTTACCGCACGCTTCTGCATGGTGGTGATTCACTGGCTAAGAAATGGTCGTCGAAAATTCTCACGGCCGAAGAATTTGCAGAGCAGGCCGAGGAAGAAGGCCTTTGCCCTTATGAACTTAACAAACTCCTGCTTAGGGACACTAGGGTGGTTATTGTACCATATGTTTATTTTTTCGAGGAATTCATCCGCAAGTTTATGTTGGGTTGGATGGGCACCTCTCTGGACAAAATCACAGTCATAATAGATGAGGCACATAATCTGCCAGACTGGGCAAGAAGCGCTGCTTCTGAGTCGATTACTATCGAAACCATTAACCGGGCAGTCCTTGAATCCAACAAATATGGTTTACAGCTTGTTGATGGCAGACATGCAACGTCTTTCCTAAATCTGGTGGAGGCGGCAATCGAATCACTTGCAGACTACCATATTCCTGAGAATGGTGATGAAGGGCTTTTACCCTCCCATTTGGTCGCACCGGATTCGGAGGTGCCGACGTTCGAAACCGAGATGATGTCTCTGGGAAAGATGACTCTGCATGATTTGAAAAGAGATTCTTCGGAGATAGCCAAGATGGGTCAGCTTATACGGCAGAATCTTCTGGATCACGGTAAGCGTCCGCGCTCCTACGTTGGTTCAGTCGGAGATTTTCTTTGCCGGTGGCTGGATTCAGTCGAGAGCCATTCGATAAGGCTAGTGGGCAAAGAGCCCCAAAGACTCGAAAAAGTCTGTCTGGATCCAAGGGTCATGACTGGTTTTCTGGACTCCACGGCAGGAGTTGTTTCCATGTCCGGAACTATTAGCCCGTTGGAAATGTTCCGTGACCTAGTAGGCTTGCGTCCAGATGCAATTCTAGAGAAGCAGAGTTCCACTTTTCCGCGCAAAAACAAAAAGATACTGTACCTGCAGGACGTTACGACATCCTACGCCGAATTGAAGCGTGAACCTAAGATATGGGATAATTTAGTTGAAAAACTGGATTCTATCACAACCAGTTTTAGTGGTAATATTGCCTTGTTCTTTCCATCCTATAAACTGCTGGAATCAGCACTAGAAAAGCTGATTCTGTCGAAACCGGTTTATCGTGAATACCATGGAATGGGTCAAGAGGAATTGATGCGCACAGTAGAGAGTTTCAAATCCGATAGCGGTGCCATTCTAGCAGGAGTGATGGGTGGGAGGCTGGCAGAGGGAATCGATTATCCTGACACCTCATTAGAGATGGCAGTCATTGTTGGGATTCCCTACCCGGCTCCCGGGGTACGGCAGGATGCTTTACAACATTATTACGATATTTCATTTGATGGACGTGGATGGGAATTTGCTGTCGAGTCTCCTGCCATTAGGAAACTGCTTCAGGCTGCAGGGCGCGTTGTACGTTCCGAAACTGACAGGGGTTTCATCATAATTGCAGACAATCGTGCGGTCAGGTTTCTGGAATATGTACCTGAACTGGAAGCAACGGATGATATTGTGCCCGAGATCGACCGTTTTTTCGAGGCCTAAAACATTTAATCCAATATTCCTGAGGTATCTATGGGCCACCGTGGCTTAGCTCGGTATAGCGACTGATTCGTAATCAGTAGGTCGGGGGTTCAAATCCCCCCGGTGGCTCCATCATTTGCTTTCGTATGTTTCTTTGCTACGACGCATTGCTTCTAGAACCGGCATTGTCTCACCAGACATGAAGGAGATACATGATCCCCCTCCAGTTGACAGATGCTCTACTTTTGAAGATAGTCCCATTTGGTTGAATGCCATTGTGGTCTCACCACCACCCACCACTGATATCCCCTGACTATTGGCCATTGCATTGAATATTTCTCTTGTTCCTGCTACAAATTCTGGATTCTCAAAGACACCCATGGGTCCATTGGATATAACGGTCCCAGCTTTTTCGATAATATCTATGTATCGGACGAGCGTATCCAATCCGATATCGTAGACTGCGTACTCGGTCGGCAGTTCTTTAACCGGTATTCCTCTCCTTAGTCCATTTTCATTTAGTGCAACATCAGAAGGGATGACAATTCTTTCGCCATACTTGTCAATCAGCTGTTTTGCATTGGCGATCACTTTTTCATGATTTTTAATGTTCTCGACAATGAAATCAGTGCTTGGTTTTCCAAGGTCTACTCCAGAAGCTGTAAGGAATACGTTTGCAACAACCCCTCCTGTCAGTACCGTCTCGACGCCCTTTTCTAGGAAATTTTTTGAAATAGTGACTGAGTCCGTGGCTTTACTACCACCAAGCACAGCAATACGTGGAGATGGGCCTGAATTAATGGCCTTCCCAAGGTAGTCCAGTTCTCTTTGCATTACTCTTCCAGCTACAGCAGGCAGTTTCTCGGCAAAACCGACCAAAGAAGGTTGGCATCTATGGGCTGCTGCAAAGGCATCGTTAACGAAAAGCGATGCAAGAGGTGCAAGTGCCTTGACCATTTTAGTGTTGGCCTGGGGAACAAAATCCTTTCCATTGAATTTTCTCAAGGACACCTCCTGTTCATCAAATCTCACGTTGTCAAGCATTATGATGTCTCCGTCATCCATGGATTTGATAGCCTTCACAGCCATATCTCCACATATGTCCGGTACGAATCTCACTTTCCTGTCTATAAGCTCGGACATTCTCATTGCATGTCTTTCCAGATTCACGAAATCCAGCCTTCCCGGTCTGGATTGATGAGATAGTATAACGACCCGCGCTTCCGATCGGGCAAGTTCCTCTACGGTCTTCGAATGTCTTCTGATTCTTGTATCATCCAGAATCCGTCCCGTTTCGGGGTCTATAGAAGAGTTGATATCTACTCTCAAAAGCAGTACTTTGCCTTTGATTTTGAAGTCATCGATAGTAAGAAAGCTACGTTTCTCCAGACTTTCAAATTTTCCATCGATGGTCTGGAATTTCTGGGTCCGTTCCACGGGCCGCAAGCGGGTTGTTTGTAAACCTTTTTGTCTACGGTTTTTCAATGTGCCGACCGATTACGGCGAAATTGGCTATGACAGCTTCTATCTGAATTCTTGCATTGGCACCTTCGGATAACCTGAAATCTGCCTCGGCCAGTTTTTCTATCAACTGGACTTTGATGATGTCCGGGATTTTCAGATCTCTCACAGATCTGTGCATCTGGCGCAGAACATCTTCTCCAGCCAATCCATAAGTTATCTGCAGAGTGTCCAGCCTTTCTCTAGCTCCGCCAAAATTGTTGTCCAGAGCCATCTCAAGTGCTTCCCTGACTTCTTCCGGTCTAGCAGCAGCTACAGCCTGATAGACGACATCCGCCGTTATGTCCACATTGGCAGCAGCTGCCATTTGAAGCCCGTTGATGGCCCTTCTAAGATCACCCTGAGCCAGATAGGTAAGGGATTCATATGCTTCCTTATCTACCTTTAATTCTTCTTTAACGGACACGAATTTCAGATATCTTTCCACATCCTCGGCTTTTATAGGTCTGAATCTGAAAACGGCGCATCTGGATTGAATGGGTTCTATGATTTTGGACGAATAATTGCAGGACATCACAAACCGGCAGGTCCTTGCGTATTTTTCCATAGTCCTTCTCAATGCAGCCTGAGCGGCCCCAGTTAGTGCATCAGCTTCATCCAGAAATATAATTTTGAATCCATCCTCTCCAAGAGGGGCAGTTCTTGCAAATTCCTTGATTTTGCCTCTCACAACATCAATTCCCCTCTCATCCGAAGCATTCAATTCGTGAAGATTGTGTTTCCACAACTTTCCGAATAGCTCCTGAGCTAGTGCCAGAGCACTAGTGGTTTTCCCAGTTCCAGCCGGACCCGCAAAGAGAAGATGAGGCATTGATCGCTCCTTGACATAGTTTTTCAAGCGACTGGTTACAGGGTTCTGACCAACCACTTCCGAAAGGTTTGAAGGGCGGTATTTCTCAATCCAGATTTCCTCCATCGACACCCTATTTGCACGTTGTATTTAATTACGTCCACCAACTTAATGTAAAAGCTATATAGTCCCTACCCAAGCTAGATTTCGATGTCCCGATACGAGGGTGTTGACTTTTACAACATCGAGCAACATTTGACCGATGAAGAGATTATGGTTCGTGATCTGGTTCGTGAATGGGTTGACGAAAAAGTTATTCCAATAATAGAGGATTATTACACTAAAGGCACATTCCCGATGGAGTTGATAGCTGAGATAGGAAATATGGGCCTTTTTGGTTGCAATTTAAAGGGATATGGGTGCGCCGGAATGTCCAATATAGCATACGGTCTGATTTGTCAGGAATTGGAGCGTGGCGATTCGGCCATACGAAGCTGTGTTTCAGTTCAGGGTTCATTGTCGATGTACCCCATCCATGCCTTTGGCTCGGAGGAGCAGAAGCAAAAATATTTGCCAGGAATGGCTGAAGGAAAGCTGATTGGATGTTTTGGTTTGACGGAACCGGACCATGGTTCGGATCCTAGCAGTATGGAGACCAAGGCAGTGGAAGATGGAGATTCCTACGTTCTTAATGGCGCCAAGATGTGGATCACCAACGGTACGATTGCAGATTTGGCGGTTGTCTGGGCTAAACTGGATGGCAAAATCCGTGGTTTTATAGTTGAAAAAGACGATTCCGGTTTTACAGCGCCTGAAATGAAAGGCAAGCATTCATTGAGAGCCTCAATTACAAGTGAATTGGTTTTTCAGGACTGTCGCATTCCAAAAGACAGAATCCTTCCGGAGGTTCAAGGTCTCAAGGGACCACTTAGCTGTTTGACTCAGGCTCGTTTCGGTATCGTTTGGGGTTCGCTCGGAGCAGCTACTGGCTGTTATCATTCTTCGGTAGATTATGCCAAATCAAGGATCATGTTCGAGAAACCAATCGCAAGTTTTCAATTAGTTCAAAACAAGCTAGCCTGGATGCTCCGTGAGATTACCAAGGGCCAATTGCTGGCGTACCATCTTGGCCGTGCCAAAGACGAGGGTGAAGCTACTCCTGAGATGGTGTCTTTAGGCAAGATGAACAATGTTGACGTTGCCCTCCGGATCGCACGCATGTCTCGGGACATCCATGGAGCGAACGGAATACTTAATGAATATCCAATTATGCGCCACATGGCAAATCTGGAAAGTGTATACACTTACGAGGGTACTCACGATATTCACAATTTAATTCTGGGCCGTTGGATTACGGGTATTCAGGCTTTCGAATAATCAGACGGTTCCCGCACTCTCGGTCGCCTCGGCCCATTCATCGCAGTTGTAACAGCTACGTGTTAACGTCTTCCCGTTTGCGTTTGCCCCGTTATCAACAGTATAGCTGAACGAGTCACTGAACGAATTCCTAGACAGGGTGATGTTGTCAGTATCGTCCAGACCATTTCCAATTTTCGTATCCTCCACCGAGAAAACGTAATCATATTCTCCATAGGTACTTTTGAAGATACTGGGAGAGGATGTCAGGATTCCTGCAGTTCTAGCAGGTAGAGTTATTATCTCATCGTCTTCAGGGGTGATGCTGTCTTTTTCCTTCAGATCGGCGATGCTCCAGCTACTGATATAAATTGCAATTGAATTGGGGTTATAGACCTCTATCCACTCATAGTTGGCACCACTGGTTGAAGGGTTGTACATAATTTCGGTCAGATAGACGTTGCTGGCTGGAGTTTCCCCCTCGTAAATTGTAACTGCCAAAATTGCTGGCAGAGTACTGGTCCCATCATTGTACAGCATGTGCCTGTCTGATGTTACGCTGATCGATGAACTGCTAGGATCTCCTCCCCACGAACAGACTGATTCATCAGGGATCAAGGTGCGGATTTCAATTTTCAGTTGTGCCTCGACTTCCAGCTCTTCTCTTAGTGCAGTATACGGAAATTTGGCAAGGGCATTGCATTTATCTGAATCCAACTCTCCGTCGGAATTAAGCAAACCCACGGTAACGCCATCTTTCAACTGAACAGTTCCGGTTCCGAATTCCAGTGATTCCCATTCAGTTGTATCACCAATCTTGCCTTGCGAACCAGTTAATTCGGATATTACTTCACGGGCCATTACAACCCTGTTATCATCGTTGTCCAGATCTATTCCGATTCTATAGTCCATTGAAGAGTGAAAAGCTTGGAGTATGAGCACGAATACAGTCAAAGCGATAGTGAATTCTATGACATGCGTCACGGCGTTTTCATCTCTATTCAGTTCGCGTCTCATCTTCTCATTTCCTTTTTGAAGAGCCAAGTAGCGACTCTAAGGCAAGTTAAGGGCCATAGGACAAGTGCCAATAAAACTAACCATCCAGGGATTCCCCCCATGTCTACGGCAATAGTCCTCTGGGTCATCAGGCCAACTGCGAATTGGTACACGTACCCTGGATTGAACAGCCCTAGATAGCTTGCTAAGGCCTGATATTCGGGATCGGCCTCGAAGCCCTCGGTCAATTCTATTCCAATCACGAAGGAGACGGCATAAAGCAACAAAGTCCAGACCAGAGCAAAAAGCAACCAGGTTCCAAGCCCGTAGAGCACAACGTCAGATCCGCTCCGGGCGGCCACAGCAAGACAAAGTTGCAACGAAACTATGGTAAAGATCATTATCTGTCCAAACAAGAGAAAAGCCACCATTCCACTGATAGGTGGCATGTCCCCTTCCACCGTCATGAAATAGAGACCAATCAGTTGAGCTACAAAAGCAGGAACACCCACTACTAGGGTCAATCCCAGAGCTTTTCCTATTACTATCGCTTCACGACCAATGGGTCTAGCCAGAAGCATATTGAGCGTATTGGCCTGCCTTTCTTTGTGAAACGAGTCTACAGAAATCGCGATAGCAGGCAAAGAAGCGACGAAAAAGGTGAAAAAAGCAAGAGTCTGCAAGGCCTCTTCCTCATCAGATACATGGAATATGCTTGTAGCATCCGAGTTTTGCAGGCCACCAAGGCTCCACCCCATCCCTATAATGAACAATGAGAAGAACAATCCTAGCACTATCATCCTTGATGATTTCGCACCTCTGGCAAATTCAAATTTGGCAATGTGCCAGATTAGTTGTAACTGGTTTCTTACCCGGTCTATATTCTTAATCGAGAGATAGGTGCCGATTAACAGTATCAGGCACTCAATTCCAAAGAAATAGTAGTCAATGTCATCGGCTGATTTGATATCGCCCGGTTCAGCTTCCCATCCTTCCCTAATCAGTGTCACATTCTGCTGGCCGTTCTGAAAAGTCGTGGTGTTCTGAATCAATTGAGCTTTTATTGTAATTATCTCGCTCTCGCGGAACTTTCCACTCAGATCACCATTGACTAGGATTCTCATGCCATCTATGTTAAGCATAGTTTTTCCATAAAGGTCATCAGTGTAGACCAGTGCCTCGCTCTCTACGAAGATTCCCGTTGTTATGTCACGATAAACTTCGTATCTGGGAGATGTTTCCAGAACCCCTTTGAACACTATTTCATCGCCCACATCCTGCTCAAAATCTATGGTCCATAAATCTAAATCTTGGTTTTCACCCTGATCTAAATCAACCAAGGTAGTCTGGCTGTCCCAGACTTCCTGAGGATTTGTCTCGGTTGTGGTTTCCCAATGGACTTTATGCAATATTGCAATGATGACAACTAGTGTCAGAGCTATGATGAGAGGATGCCATACTTCATATCGGTTCCATCTTTGATTTGCTTTTTCAAGGATGGTCTCCAATTCAATCATCAGTGTCACTTCCCGTTTCTTTGAGGAAGACATCCTCAAGTGAATTCTTGCGAGGTTCTATAGAGAATATTTTTACACCATTGGAAACTAGGGTGTCCGTGACCCAAGGAATCATGTTCTCTTTCAATTTCAGCAAAACTTGCGTGTGTCTGCCAACTGCAGTCTGACCTATTACAGAAACCCCTTTCTTACGGTCTATTCTCTTTTCATCCTCCTCTTTGAAATCTTTGACTCTCAACGATAAGGTTATTGCAGTCTTCTTGACCTCTTTTCTGATTCCCTCAATGGTTTCTTGTCGAATCATTCTGCCCTTGTCTATAATTCCGACATGTGTACAAATCTCTTGGATTTCAGGTAGCGCATGCGAACTGAGTATTATGGTAAGCCCGCCTTCATTCAGTTCACGTAGAACATTTCTCAGAGCTTTGACGCCTCTAGGATCTAGTCCGGACGTCGGTTCATCGAGCACAAGTATCTCCGGATTATGTAGCAATGCTACAGCTAACGCTAGTCTTTTTCTCATTCCGAGTGAAAATCCTCTTACCGGTCTTTCAGTATCTTTGGCCAATCCCAGTTTTTTTAGCAGATTCCTTCCTCTTTCCTCTATGATTTCTTCTTCCAGTTCGTAGAATCCTCCATAGTATCTGAGCGTATCCACAGGCGTCAATCCGCCGTAAAGACCAATTTGCTCTGGCAAGAATCCAATCATATTCTTGCTTTCGAGACGGTTGTCTTCTATGTTGACGCCATCAATGTGGATGCTTCCACCATCACAACTCAGAATTCCAACAATACATTTTATGGTCGTGGTCTTGCCGGCACCATTAGGTCCCAGAAAACCAAATATTTCGCCTTTATCTACGTGAAAACTGAGTTTGTTAAGAGCTTTTACACGTCCAACTTCCCAACCAAAACGGTAGGTGCGATAGTCCTTCTGGACGTCCTTCAGCTCAAGCAGTCTCGCGCTCACGCAATGTCACCTTTGATTGACGTTATAAAACCACATCGTCTTGCCAAAATGTGCCAGAGTACTGGAGATATCCGTTTTTGCCTTCAGCTAGTAAGATTCTTGACGGTATCAGTCTGAATTCATTGCTGGAGGATTATTATTACGCTGAAGCACGGGCACTTGCTTTGAGCCGTTTAGAGACTTCAGCTTCTTTGGGAGTGATAGATATCGAAGGACCACCAACTAATGATGAGTCTGACATAGTCCTGAGCTATGTGGTCTCAAGACTGGTTCTGGCCGCGACGGAAAATCAGGCTCTGGTAAATTACGTTGCTCTTTCCGAAGCTCGAAGGGCCGAAAGGTTTCTCAGTTCCGAGACGGATGAAAGCCTTGTCGAGGTCGCCAGTTCTCTCGGGATCATAAGTGTAGAGTTAGCAGGTTCGAATTTCAACCTCAATTTCATTGATTATGTCAGATCTGCTTCGAATCTCAGAGAAGGGGACTGGAAACTTTCCAATCGTGGTGTCAGCAACGGGATTGTCGCTCTCGACCGTCAGACATTTGTCAGATTAATGAGGGAAGTTATACGCCAGCATCTGGAGGAATTGCCCGATGCGCCACAGGAGATAAAGGACCAGTTCGAGGGTACAATCGAGGATCTGAGATCGAAAATTTCCAAGACGTTTACTGAAAGGATCGGTGGCCTCAATAACGTTGTTGGCGAGAGGCAGGCTGAGGCAATGAAAGAACTGGGCCGTTTCGATCTTTCCAAGGCACCACCTTGTTTCAATCTGAATTTGATGGATCTCCAGGCCGGCGTCAATCTGGCCCATCCCTCGCGTTTTTTCATTACGACCTTTCTGTCTTCCTTGAATCAGGATCCCGAAGCTGTCATGCAGTTGTTCGCAACAGCTCCGGATTTTAAGGAAGCTTATACGCGCTATCAAGTAGAACATATTACAGGCAAGACATCAAACACCAGCTATAGTCCGCCAAAATGCGATACGCTTGTATCGAGCGGAGTCTGTCCTGGACCAAATGCCCTGTGCCGACAGATAAGACATCCTCTGAGTTATTATCGCGTAATGGCCGAATCAGAAAGAGACAATGCGACCCGCATGGAGAGAATATTACTGGCAACATTGAATAAGGAGGAATACCCTGCTGAGTTGCTAAAGCAGAATGCGGATAGCCTAGGTGAATTCGATTTCAATTACCCCGAGGAGATGGAGTCAAGGGAATTACAGGTTGCGTTCAAGGGTAAAGATGCATGCCAGGTCAATGCCAAGATAAGCTATTTTCAGGGAAAAGTGTATTCGGTTGACATTCCGGGCGAAGAACGCAAAATCTGGATCACCAAAGCCGTTCTGAAACTGACGGATGGCAACCGCGAGTATGATTGTCTACCCTTGACAGACTGGAAAGTTGCTTTACCCGTACAGGAAGCCAATCACAAATCTCAGGAGATTGCTCTGGTAGTTAGACCAATGGAAATAATTTTGAATGACAATCAAGTCGCCCGAAGGATGCTCATGATATTGGACACCGCAAATTAACTGACTCTGATGCGTCGACCACAACCGCAGATGAACTTCGTTGTTTCTTCGTCTATATTGTGGACTTTTTCACATGACGGACAAGTTATGCTAACAATTCCCGCACCCATATTCACCATGGGTTTACTCGGTGTATCCTTGGGTGGTGTCGCCTTCCGAACAACTTTCTTTGAAACGGCCTTCTTGACAATTTTCTTCTTTACGGCCTTCTTTGGTTCGGGTTTCGGAGGATCGGGTTCATCTTCCTCTTCTTCATCATCTGCCTGCAGTTTCTGGCCACCAGTCAGTTCAGCCAGCAACTCACTTTCATCGAATTCTTCTTCATCGTCATCCAGGAGTTCTTCATCATCCTCTTCGTATTCTTCCTCTTCCTCGCCAGGCAGGTCGGATTCATAACCAACTCCGGTCAGGCTCTTGCTCAGTGGATCCACAGATTTCTTTTCCTTGTACAGTTCAGCAGTAGTGTCCTCCGGTGCCAGAACAAAAGTGTATATTCCAATTGACAGCAGAATGATGGCCAGAAGCCCGCCGGCGATATAAATCAGGTTTTCCTGTACCACTGGAGGCAGTTCAGGTATTGAAAACCCGGAAGAAGCACCTTCTCCGCTAGGAGTGGCGGCCATCTTAATATCCAACACAGGAGCTATGAGTATGTCACCAGTCTTGTTGGTCATGATCACTGAAAAACGCAGATCGCCACTGTATCCTTCGAAAATGGGACTATTACCACGAAACCTAGCTTCATATGTGTCATAGCCTGGATCCTCTCCAGTTCCACTATTCTTCCATGATTTATATTCAGGAATTGCACACATCGTGCAGGAATCTCTTCTGTCCGTGTCACTCAGAAAATGCACGTCCATATTTATGCCATGGAGTGAAAAATTCTCGTCGTATTCCTCCAGATTCTTATCAATCCTATAAAGTCCACTTATCTGAAAAATAAGAGTGAAGTCTTTTCCCTGTTGGATTGTGAATGGAATCTCGTCTTCCCAAGTGACCAGGTCTTCGGAATCGTCTATGTAGATTTCCACAAGACCAGCACTGGCAGTTGGCATGACGAAGCCCACTAGGATAAATGCGAATAGCAAACTGCGTCCTAGATTATCCATACTCAACCATTGTTAACTGCTTTGTAATTTAAGACTTCCTATTTATTGTAGTGCATCTTGACAAAGTTCTTAACCAGTATCTTAAATGGCAATCAGTGTCATCCCGGAAGGAATATTTGGAAAAAGCAGGAAAGGGCACCCGTTCGGTTCACTCCGGCACGTCTCCCAGCAAGAATTCGTTGAATACACCAGTATACAACTCTTCAACTTTCTTTTTGGATGACGCGAGTTATGAGATGTGGAGCAAGGGGACTCCCCGCGCACCAGTTTATTCCAGATATAACAATCCTTCCACAAGAGCCGTTGAAAAGAAAATCGCACAACTGGAAGAGGCTGAGGATGCACTGGTCTTTGCCACAGGCATGGCGGCAATATGTACAACTCTCTTCACATTTCTTGGTCAAGGCGATAGAATGGTCACGACCCGCAATCTTTACGGAGGTACGGTTCTCACACTGGATCAGGACTTTGTCCGTTTCGGGATAGATGTAACCTACGTCGACGTCAAGGATTTGGCCGCTGTCGAGGCAGCCCTCAAAGAAAAGGAAACCAGAATACTGTACTGCGAAACTCTGACAAATCCACTTCTTGAAGTGTCGGACTTGCCATCTTTGGCGCAGTTGGCCAAAAAACACGGTGCGATTCCAATAGTGGATAGCACTTTTGCGACACCTATGGCCTGCCAGCCACTCAATCACGGTTTTGAAGCAGTCATACACTCTGTAACAAAATTATTGAACGGCCACAGCGACATACTGGGCGGGACTGTAGCAGGTAGCAAGGAGCTTATAGATCAAATCTGGTACAAGTCAAGAAATTTCGGGGGAACCATGGACCCGCATCAGGCCTCTCTCCTAGAGAGGGGAATGAAGACAATTCACGTACGTTACGAAACTTCCACAAAAACGGCAGGAGAATTGGCTACTTGGCTCGAATCGCATCCTAAAATAGAAAAGGTAATTTACCCTGGATTGAAAAGCCATGATGATTACGAACTTTGCAAGAAGCTAATGTCTACTCCGAGTACGATGGTATGTTTCGAGGTCAAGGGTGGCGATGATGCAGGTCGCAAGTTTATGGATAATCTGGATATAGCAGCTCAGGCAGTATCGTTAGGAGGCGTGGAATCTCTGATTTCCATGCCCTGCTCGACCACGCATGTTTCATGGAAGGCCGAGGATCGCCTTGCTGCAGGTATTGGCCCCGGATTTGTCAGATTCTCGACCGGTCTGGAAGATTCCGGGGATCTGATAGCGGATTTCGAACAGGCTCTGAATTCCCTATAGTCCCATAGCGATAATAGCCCTCTTTTCATGTAAGGTTGTGGAGTACTCCATCAGGTTACTTACAGTAGCATCCCGTAACGAGCAAGTCGATGGAAAGGACCGGACTCTGGTATATCTTTTTGGAACTACGAAGACTGGAGAATCCATAGCAGTCAAGACTCCTCTCTTAATGCCCTATTTTCAGGTTATTGAACCGACTAGAGATGTGCTTGAAATCCTAGCAAAGCGTAGTGATGTCGAAGATTTGGAATCTCAGGAATTATGGTTTGATGGCGAGATTAAGAATTGTACCAAGGTAATAGCCTCTCATCCAGGTAATGTACCCAATATCAGGGACTGGATTCGTGACAATGGTTTCAAGGTTCTAGCTGCAGATATCCCTTTTCATTATCGCTATTTGTATGACAATGATATTGGTGGCTGTATTACAGTAGAGGGAGAAGAGATTGACGTAAAGGGCTGGACCTGTAAAGTGATAGATGCATCCAGCATCGTTTCCACAGATACTTTTGAATCTGATTTCAAGTTTCTCAGTTTTGATATAGAAAACTCAATCTATGAAAGAACAATCTACTGTTTGAGTTATTGTGTCAAGAACTCGGAAGGATATCTGTTCGAGGAAACCCTTCATGGTGACGAGAAGGACATTCTGAAAAGATTCATAGAGGCCGTCTCGGTTCATGATCCTGACATCATAACTGGATACAATATAGATGGTTATGACCTTCCTCTCCTCTCTGAAAGGGCGCAGATACATGGAATAGACTTGAATCTTGGAAGAGATTCCTCTAAAATGCCGAAGCTGAAGAATTCCCAGAGATTCTGGAAAATCCGGGGACGGGTCGTGGCCGATGCCTGGTGGAATGTCAAACGCGAGGTCCGACCTCGTCAGGAGTCGCTCAATGCAGTGGCCAAAGAGTTGCTGGGACGAGAGAAACACGATGTAAATCCGAAGAAGATGGACGAGGAGTGGGCCAGCGATCCAAAGAAGGTCATGGATTATTGCCTGGAGGATGCAAAACTAGCACTCGAGATTCTAGAGCACATAAGAGTCGTCCAGAAATATCAGCACATTGGTTCGGTCTCCAAATTGCCACTGGATGATGTAATCAATGGGATGACTTCGAATATGATAGATTCATTGCTTATTAGATTCGCAGATTCT
>CAZXZT010000002.1:0-29160 GCA_964645695.1 uncultured archaeon | reverse complement strand
TGGGAAGCTGTCGGTGGTACGCATACCATAAAAGTGATTGTTGACGAAGAGAATGCAATCGAAGAATCTGATGAGGATAACAATGAGGATTCAAAAGAGATTAATGTCAATTACCCACCAATCCTGTTCGTAGATGATGACGACAGTGAGAATAATGGAGGATTTAGTCTTGAGACTGATCCATACTACACAAACGCTCTGGAAAACCTTAGCATAGGATATGATACCTTCAGGGTCAGAAGCAGTGAAGATGGACCTGACATCGATACTCTAAGTGAATATGTGATGATTATCTGGGCTTGTGGTTCCGACTATGCAAGCGGTGACACTGACGTTACTTTTACTGATAATGACAAAACAAATGTTGCTGATTATCTCGATAATGGAGGAAATATGTGGGTCATAGGTCATGACATCTTGTACGACTTCGATTATGTGGATGGAGAGCGCTATGAAGGAGACTTTGAATACGATTATTTTGGAATATCCTATGTCGACCATGATCGACAAACTCCTTCCGTGACGTACGGTGTTGAAGACGATCCCATCTCACATGGAATTGCCTACGATACTGATGCACTAAGCTCTGATTTTGCAGATGATATTGACCCACGTGACGGCTTCGAAAAGGTCCTGAGTTCGAACGGAGACTACAATATATCCACGATAAGAACCGAAGAGGATTACAAATTGGTCTTCATGGCCTTTGATTTCAGCTCAATAACCAATACGGAAGACCGGGACGAATTCATGGAGAAAATAGTCGAGTACCTCGCTGTACAGCTTGAGAATGATGTAAGTCTGAGTCGCTTCAACAATCCTAAGAACAAGGATACCATTGAACCTGGTGTCGATAACACCATAAATGTCACGGTACGCAATCGGGGGACAACGAACCAGACTGATGTTGAGGTCTACATCGATATTCAATGCCGAAACGACACCGATTACAGATTCATGGATGATGATACTGTATCGATCAACGCCGGAGAGGGAGCCTTCGTGGAATTCGAATGGGAGGCACCGGATGATGAAGACTACGAATATGACATAAAGGCTAGAGCATATATCTCGGATGATGAGAAAGAGGATAATAATGTCAAAACGATTGAGGTCGACACTTACGTAACTTATGATGTCGAGGTTTCAGAAGCACGCGTCGATCCGATGATCGCTGAAAAGGACACTGAAAGAGAAATGTCAGTGGTTGTAACAAATACCGGTGACATGTCCATGACCTCTGAGATTAGTGGAAAAGTGTATGATGGTGCAGGAGGGGTCGTCTACAACGGAGGAACTCAGGATGTTGAACTTGATCCGGGTGAATCAGATACCTTGGATTGGGAATGGGAAACTGATGAATACGGAACATTCTGGTTTGAGGCCGAGGTACTGGATGACTCTGATGAAGTACCCGAAAATGACATTAGTTCGACCATGATGCGAAGCGTCGATATCGAATTTTCGGACAATATGGAAAGTGGCAGGAACGGCTGGACCGATTACAAATCATTGAGTAATCCATGGCATCTGATAGACACGGACGAAGACAGCAATCGTGAAGCGGCTAGTCCAACTCATGCAATGTGGGTCGGTGATGAATCAAAAGGAGACGGTGAATATGATAACAATTGGGACTTCTCCTTGTACACTGCCCAAAATATATCTCTCAGTAGTGGTAGCCCTCAAATGTCAGTTAATCTATGGTACAGTGTCGAAAACAGCTGGGACGGAGGTAATGTTCAAATTTCAACCGATGGTGGCGAAAGTTGGACTGTAATCGAACCGGACGGTGGATATCCTGATGATGCCATCGTTGGTCTGGATAACGAACCTGGGTACACTGCAACATCTGGAGATGGTGATGAAACTTCTTGGGAAATCGCTAGCTTCGACCTGACGGCCTATTCCAGTGAGGATGTTAAATTCAGATTCCGTTTTGGAACAGATTCGTCAGTGAACACATATGAGGGATGGTATATTGATGATTTTGAGGTAAATAATGGAGCTACCACAATCTACGAAGATGATTTTGAAGATGGGGATGGGGACTGGACAACTGACGTGGTGCTCAGTGAGTGGAATTATTACAGCAAAGACGAAGAATATGGAAAAGCCTATTCTGGAGACTATGCATGGTATCTCGGTAATCCTGAAACAGGCACTTATGGCGCTTCCCTGAATGATTCTCTAGAATCTCCCAGCATAGATTTGGGCGACGGCTCTGAGAAATATGTGTCGGCCATGGTCTGGTTCGGGATTGATGGCCCTTACGATAAGACCACTCTGGAGATAAACATATCTGGCGAATGGGAAACCGTAACGACCTTCCCTGGAGATGACGGTGACTTCTCACAGGATTACAATGATGCAGATGAAAATGGATGGGTGTACCTCGAGGCCGATGTTAGCGAATACGAGGGAGAAGACGTATCCTTCAGATTCAGATTCGAGTCGGATACTTACACCCAATATGACGGGCTGTATGTGGATGACTTCACGCTTTACAGCCTACCGGCCTTGGCTGATGACGTAGGGACGAGGAGCCTAGATGCGCCCAGCACGGCCAAACCGGGAAGAGAGGTTACGTTCTATTCGGATATCTATAACTTTGGTACGGACGATCAGGATGAATTCGATATCAGAGGTAAAATTACCAGAGATGACGGCACCGTAGTTTACAACCAGACTCAGACCTTAGACGATTTGAATTCCAAAGATAACATTACTCTAGACTGGACATGGGAAGGCGGACCAGAGGGTACCTATACCATAAGAGTTGAAACCTTGCTGGACGGAGATGAAAGAGCTGGAAATAATCCCAAGGAAGAGGATATCGATATCGCCGAAAGCGGATACCAAGTCGCACTGGCAGTACAGGAGAATGCCAAGGACGTTCTTTCAGGAGAATCGGTCTTCTTCAACTTCACGGCCACCAACACTGGTGAGAACAGCGGATACTATGACATTACGGTAGACTATTCCGAACAGGATGAATGGAGAATAATATCGCATTTGTCCAGTCTGTATCTGACAGCAGGTTCAAGCCAAAATTTCACGGTTGTTGTCATAGCTCCAACACTTGCAAGCACAGGTGATGAGCATGGATTCACGGTGACGGTGACAAGCAGAGACGATCCAGAAACCGAAGACAGCCAGGGCATCTCTGCTACTCCTTTCTATAATCAACAAAGCGGAGGTGACAAGGTACTGCTTGTTGATGCAAACTTCGGCAAGAATAACGGATACAACAACTACTACGATATTGACGAAATCGATAACAGAATGAAATACGCCCTGCAACAATATTTCAATGATTTAGAGATTGATTGTGAGAGTAGCACAGGGAGTTGTGGCTACGATGTTCACACCATACCCTACGACAAGGATGCCGGATATGGCGAACTACATCCCTATCCAACCATAAATCTGATGTCTGAGTATGATGCTGTAATCTGGATCCAGGGGGACCATCATCAGAGGAATCTGACCAATTGGAAGAACTGTATCAGTGACTATCTGAATGCAAGCGGGAACATGTGGATCATGGGACAGAATTTCATGAGTGCTCTCAATAGCTCTACGGGTGCAAGAGAAGCGGGAAGCTTCGAATATGACTATCTTGCGGTAGAATACGTGAAACATAGTTCAGGCACACCGGACCCATTGGTAGGAGTAGATGGGGATGAACACTGGAATGGGGCAGAATACGGAACGGGAGATCGCAGTATCCTCCCCTACGATTACGCGGACTGGATCATACCCAAGGATGAAGCGGTGGGTGCCTTCTACACAGGTGACACTAACTGGTGGCATATAGTCGACACTGAAGAAGATAGTAATCGGAAAGCCTACAGCCCAACCCACTCAATGTGGATTGGTGACGAATCCAAGGGCAATGGGGAATATAGAAACGGATGGGACTATTCCATTTATACCTCCGAAGCATACGGATTGGGTGCCGATGGTGAATTAACCTTCCAGCATTATTACGATACGGAAAGTAACTATGATGGAGGAAACGTCCAGATCTCCACGGATGGCGGCGAAAACTGGGAGATAATCTATCCTGACGGTGAATATCCTGCCGAATCGATCTGGGGACTTGACAACGAACCTGGATATGATGGGGATGGGGGCTCATGGAGTGAAGCGAGTTTCGACCTAGCTAATTTCTCAGGAGAGGATGTAAGATTCAGATTCCGCTTCGGATCGGACAGTGTTACAGATGCCTACGAAGGATGGTACTTCGATGATGTGTTACTGAGTGACAGTACCGGCACAGTATTCTCGGATGACATGGAGGCTGGAATGGTAAACTGGGCTGATGCGCCTCAAACATTCAACTTATCGTTGTATTATGAAGGAGCATTGCCCTGTGCCGAATGCACGGAAAAATACCGAATAATTGTATCTCCTTTCACATTTGCCTTCGTCAACAGTTCGGATGAACGTTATGATTTAGTCGGCCGTGGACTGGATTGGCTACTTTCGGCTTCGGCCACCAATGATGTAGGGGTCAAGCTCGTTGAGATTAAAAGCGCGACGGAAGAAAACTCAACCGTAGCATTTTCGAGCATAATCAGGAATTACGGATCGGAGACCCAGGAGGGATTCGATGTCAAAGCCAGAATCATGGACGCGAACGGTGATGTATTGTGGTCCAGAACCAAAGAGGCCGGTACGCTGGAGTCAGGAGATGAAGAAACTCTGGAATGGGAGTGGGAAAGTGGAAATCCCGGTGATTTCACGATTGAAGTCGAAACTCTTCTGGATGATGATGAAAATGGTCGTAACGACCTGAAGGAAGTTGACATTGAAATCGTTATGTTGCACGCGCCCGAAATCACCACTAAGAACCACCACAAAGAGGGCAAACCTTCTGAGAAAATAGTATTTGACGTGGTCATCGAGAATGGTGCAACAGGGACTGATGAATTCGAGATTGAGATGACTGGCAGTGCATCGACTTGGGGAATGATGAACAGCCTGATGGAACTAAAGAGTGACGAAAGTCGAAACGTGAGACTAGAGCTGAGCATACCAAGTGAGGCAAATTACACTGATTACGATATTATTATCCATGTAACTGCTGGAGAAGTTACAAAGACACTCGAACTAATCATAACTGTCACGGAAAACCCTGCAAATTACGATGTTTCAATTGAAGTGAATCCCGTAAGTGTAGGTTCGATTGCCGGAGAAGAAGTTGAATTTACGGTGACTATCTCTAACTTGGGTGACACTAATGATACGTTTGATCTGGAATCGGAAAATGTAGGCACTGAGGATTCATGGGCTACCTTTGATCAAAATGGAATATTTATTGTTCATGGAGAACAAAAAACCGTGGCCGGTGTCATTAGAATACCTATTGACGCAAAGAAAGGAAATGCGTATGTTAAAATATGGGCCATCTCCCAAGGCAATCAATCTGAACAGGATGACAGGGTAATCACAGTTGAAGTCGAAGAATTAGAAACTGGAGCAACCCTCACAAGAATCAGCGAAGGACAGAAGACAATTGAACCAGGAGCATCGGACACCTTTGAATTTACCCTTGTGAGTGACGGAAACAGCGACCAAGAACTTGATATCATGGTTTCAGGGGAAGCAGGAGAGTGGGCTACTTCTTCCATCTCAGAGATTACCTTGGAAGCTGAGGAGGGAACTGAATTCATTGTTACCGTTGCTGTACCTGCTGAAACTGTAGATGGTACGTACAGGCTATTGATTCTGATAATAGGTGACGATGAGGAATTGGCTAGATCGACCTCCAATGTAGTGGTAAAGTCCCATATTGAAGAAATTGTAGATGTCGCGATATGTCTTACGGAAATGAGTGGAGTATGCCTTACCTCTGGTGAATTTGAGATTACCATAGAAGCATCCAAGATTCAAACCGCTTCCGTCGGTTTCCTGATTGAGAACAGGGGCAATGTAGACGCAAATATCGCATTGGAATTGATGATGCCAGATGGTTCTACCGGAAGCGACCTTTATTTCGATGAAAATAGTAAAGAATGGAGGGTTGCCGTGTCACCTGCAGATACGACCACTTATCCATTGGAGATAGATGTTGGAGAATCCATGGACTGGGGAGCGCTGGCGGTAATTGCCAGAGAAGTCCTACCTGGAAGTTACACCTTCACCTTGAAATTGATGCTGACCACTGAAACGAATACAGGAAGTTACGCTTTCGAGACGCTTGAAACTGTGACTATAACCGTAATTGTAGAAGGAGACGTGCCACAGGAAGAGAGTAGCGAAGAGGAGGACTCCTTGCTACCCGGACCTTCGCTCCTGTCCGTTATTCTGGTACTATTCGCCGTTGTCTACCGAAGAAGAAGATAATCCTTCAAAATATCCTGATATTATCATGCAAGGTATAAGGGCAAAATAGACCATGTACAGGCTGAAGGAGACATACCATAGTGTCTCCCACATGGAATTCTGGAAATAGAGGAGGGTGATAGTCATAATTAAGACCAGGATTCCGAACAATATGGGGTTTCTGAAACCAGCCCGGGCCTTGGCATAGGGTATTGTAGTCACTGTGAGGAGAGATACCAGTCCAATCACGAAAGGAACAAGAATTGAATGATAATCATTTACCACAGAATACTTAATCGATATCACCACAATGAATATTGTAAGACCCGGTGCCGGTAAACCGGAGAAATAGGTGTTCTCTCCCTGCATACCTATAGTAAATCTTGCAAGTCTCAGGATGCTCAGTAAAGCGATCATTAGAGCTGCCGTGATTGCAACCAGATTCTCCAGATCGTAACGAAAGGCGAATTCCAGATCATTGTTGATAAAATCGAGTGCAGGACCTCTTCCAACATCATAGTAAAGGGAATAAACCAGAATTGAAGGTGCCAGACCAAAGCAAATCGAATCGGATATGGAATCAAGATACTTCCCAAAATCGTGCTTGGTCCCGAATCGGCGTGCTAAAGCTCCATCCATTCCATCGATGATTGCTGAAATGGGTAGTAGAATCATGGCAACAATAAAACTTGGAATGGAGCCGTCAATAATGTAGGTAATTGCCAAAAAACCCAGAAATGCGCTTGTGAGGGTCGCAATGTCCGCGTATGAAAGAAGCGTTAAGGGCTTGAAAAATTTACCAAGGGACAATTTCAATCACCATCTACAGTAGCCTGTATCTTCGACAATAAACGTTTGGGTCCTTCTATTATCTTCTCAGCGACAGACATCGACGAGAGAGGCGTAAATATGGCCAGAGTCTGACCAGCAAGGACGCGGTCACCTTTACTTACGCTGATTTCAATCCCCGCGGCATCGAATCTCAAATCTACCCGTGAACCGAAATGGATTAGTCCAATTCTTTCTCCCTTAACTACTCTGGAACTGGGTTTCACATAACTGACTATGCGACGCACCAGAAAACCTGCAATCTGCGTGATTTTGAAGACGCCGAGGTCGGTCTCCAATCTAGTAACCAGTCTCTCATTTCGGTCAGAATCCTTTGAAAACGCAGGCAAGTTGCCACCGTCACGATGTTTCTGGGAAAGGACCACGCCGTCGATTGGGGAGCGATTGACATGCACATTCTGTGGCCCCATGAATATTGAAATATGGATCTTTCCGCTACGCGTATCTATCTTTTGTACTAGGCCATCGGCAGGACTGGTTATTCCTTCCTGAATTTCACGGTACGGATCCCTATAGAAGAAGAGCAGGAAAATGGATAATACTATTAGAATCAGAGAGGCTAGATACATTTCTTCAAGAGGCATTCCGGAATCAAAACCCTGCTGGCTGACAGAACTGGCGGAAGCACCAAACGGAAACAGAATAAGGCCCATGACAATAACATAAATCACCAGCATTGGCATTTCTCTAGCAAAAGGCGGATTCTTTGCACCCTCGGGCGCTTCACGGAGCGGAAGATCTATGACTCCCAAAATAGAGTCCTGCATCTCCGGAAGAAAGTGAAATACGGCTACGGCCAGAAATATGAGCGCAATCAGACTCCCAACCTTTCCTATGACGGCGTGTGCCCAGAAGAAAGTGTCATCTCCCCAGACGTGCTCATAAGTCAACCAGATAACGCCTGCATTCCTTATCAGATTAAGGACGTAAATCGGAGGTACTGTGGCCAAAAAGGCGTAAAATCGACGGTTAGAAGGCGCCTTTGTACAAATGACGCCGCCAACAAAAATTATCATGCTCTGGAGCGCAGTACAGGCCAGTACAATATTGACCGAAGGAGCAAGGGGATCCTTCCAGAGTCCTTCCACAGATACTCTTACCTCCTGATGTTCTGAGGAAGGCCTGTACCAGCGCGAACCTTCACCATAGTCCAACGATCCTAAGGTCGTTTTTATATCAAATACGTTGAGAATCCAGATTGACTGCTCGGCTACGACATGAATCAACCAGCCTGAAAGGAACGGGACGCGTTCGACAAAAAAGTATATGCCTCCTGACACCACCGTCATGGCAGCTAACCAGCGAAGAGGCTCGTACTTTGCATCCCAAAGAATACTCTGATACTCATGGTAGGCCAGATAGCCGAAGAAGGGAACAGCTGCTGCGCAAAACAGGGCATTTATCGGGTCCTTGATTATGATATAGTGCTCTACCTGAATCCACCAAAAGAATCCAAGACAAAGCCAGCCTATGATGTTAAAATTGTGACCCATGCTTGATGGGAAGCGCTTACCGAAGCAAACGTGGTCCCGACCGGACAGGTAGTATCCTATCGCAAGGAGAAGCAACGAACTGATGACGAATACCTCTGCCAGTAGTGATAGGTCGGTTGCCATTATAGTCAGGACAAAACAGTTCTAAAAAAAACCTCAGTTTAGGCTGAAAGCCATTTCTGAGCATCTTCGTACGACTCCAGACCACCAACATCATACCAAGTTCCAATGAAGGCGACAGACCGAACATCGTTCCTCTTCACATTCCATGTCAGAAAATTGCCCATGGCATCTCTGTCTCCTCCAGATTCAATATAATCAAAGAAATGCAAGATTCCAGATTCAGAAAGTAACCAGTATGCAGTTGCAGCCAAGGTCGATGGAGGCTCTGACGGCTTTTCCACAAAATCTGTTATGCAGTCACCATCTGTCCGTGCTATTCCATACAATTTGGCAAGCTCCACGTCTTTCACATCATACAGTCCGATAACGTCCTTACCTGTATTCTGGGAGACGGACACCATCTGACTTAAATCAAAATCAGATAGATTGTCTCCTCCAGCAATGAAAACGGGGCCTTTTATTTTCCACTCCTTGAAAAGTGAATGGAGCGCTCCCAGAGCTCCCGGTTTTTCTTCTTCGCTCATACTGGGCTCCACATGCAACTGGAGATTCATGGATCCTCCGTAATCATCTATAAAATTCTGGAATTGTGTTGCAAAAAAACTATTCACGGATATAATTATCCGCTCGGGGGCAACGTTCTCCAAGGACTCGATTACGTGCTGTAGCATTGGCTTGCCTCCTACATCCAACAACTGCTTGGGAGCGTCTTTGGTTAGGGGCCACATCCGTTTAGCAAAACCGCCTGCCAGTATGATCGAATCCATCAAAGGCTAATTTTACCGCCTGACATCAGTTCCTGAAGGGCATCGTCAGCAACTGACTCCAGCTTGTCTGGGTCGTATAATTCCTTCTTGATGTTCTTCCTATGATCTTTTACAACACGCCATCTTGCCTGGCGCTCTTCGCTCGCCGTCTTCCTGTGAGTACGGAGAGTCTCAAGCATCTCCATGGCCTTCGCATGCTGTTCATCTGCTCTTTTCCTGATTTTTATGAATGCCTCGTGCTTCTTGTTCGCTTCAGCAGATAAATGTGAGGCTTCTTTCATCAATTCCTTGTTCTTCTTGTACAATTCTTTATTCAGCCGTGCAAGCTGAACTACGGCTTCATGCTCCTCGTTGGACTTGGTTATCCCAGACCCGATCTCAACATCCAATTCCTTCACTTCGGAATGTAAATGCTCATGGGTAGTAAGGGTCTTCTGCTGGTCTGTCAGGCTCCTACGAAGTATCGACAATTTCTCCAGGACCGCCCGTTCCTTGGCTATCGTCATTTCAGTCGTCTCCAACCGGTTTTCAGCGGCCATTATCTCACTGATTATGGCCTGAACTGTGTCTTTTACAGATTTAGCACCTCTTCGCCCCTTTCTTTTTTGCTGTTTCAACTCGTTCAATTTCTTTACCTTTCCCATAGCGTTGTCACGAGATTTGATGTGCTTTTCCTTGTTTTTCTTGTTGCCTTCCATCTCCTTACGATACTTTAGTACCTCTTTCATGACCTTGTTGCGCTGATCGTGCAATGAATCCCTTTCGTCCCTTATCGTCCGGGCCTCGTCATTGAAGGCATTTCTTTTTTCAACACGGTTCTGGAAACGTTCTTCAGCCAGTCTAATCTCGGACTTGGGCTTCTTCTGACCTCGATTCTTTTTCTGGCTCATTTCGCTCTGCTCTCGTAGTTTCCAATCGTGTTGAAACGATGTCTACGGCCAAGGTTCAAATATAAAGCTGACGATTGGCCCTAGTATGCAAATGGATTGAGGACAGAGTATATTGATTCGTCAACGGGTCCCACTTCAAGTTGCATTGGCTCGCCAGTGAAATTCTCGACAACCTCCATATACCTAGCGGCTGCCTCGACCCTGAGTTCATCAGTAAGTTTGGGAGGTTTGCCATCCCCTGTGAATCCCTGATCTGCCAACCAGGTCCTGACATATTCCTTATCCAGCTTTCTGGGCTCTTCCTTCTTCTCGAACCGGGCCTCATAGTCATCTGCCAGCCAGTATCTACTGGAATCTGGGGTGTTGACCTCATCCATCAGCATTATTTTTCCTTTAGAGATCCCGAACTCATATTTAGTGTCAACGAAGATAAGGCCATGATCTGCCGCCCTGGAAACACCCCTCTCATACAATCGCATGGCTATGCGGGCCAGCTCCTTGTACAATCCTGGGTCCAGAATACCTCTTTTGTACAACTCGGAAGGTGCCACGGATTCATCATGTTCTCCCTGAGCCGCTTTGGTTGACGGTGTCAGGATAGGCTCGGGAAACTTCTCGTTCTTCCTCATGCCGTCCGGCATTTCATTACCGCAGAACTCGCGATCCCCACGATTGTATGCTGTCCAGGCCGATGTTGAAGTAACGCCTGTCAGGTAACCCCTGACGACCATTTCAACTTGTATAGGCTGACAACGCCTGACCTCCCAGACATTCGGATGAGGGCGCCTAATCACATGGTTGGCGACAATATCTGCAGTTTCACCAAACCACCAGTCCGCTAATTCAACTAGTGACTGGCCTTTGAAAGGAACAGTTCCCAATACTCTGTCAAAGGCAGATATGCGATCGGTAGTTACCATCGTGATAGTATCATCGTTGATGTAGTTGTCACGTACTTTCCCACGATATAGTTCCCCCTGATCGTCAAAATTGGTCTCTTCTAGCGTATATGCAAGTTGCTGTTTCAATAAAGCGCGGTCCATGTGCAATATGCTCATTGCACAAGGGACTAAAAGAACCACTCCCGTGCGCATTCGCGTTAATGCTTAGTAAAACACTCAAGAAAAGTGCCGGCAGAGTTCTAGAGCCACTGGGTAAAGGTATAGGGAAATTAGGCATCAGACCGAATCATATCACGATTGCGGGTCTCGTCCTTACTCTCTATGCGGCCTGGTTCCTCTACAACAAAGACATCTACTACGCCTTCTTGATTGGGCTCATTGCTTCTTTATTCGATGGGGCTGATGGACTGGTTGCCCGTTCTACAGGAACAAGTTCCATAAGAGGTGGATATCTCGATGCAGTCATTGACCGTTATGCTGACTGTATCGCTTTCAGCGCTCTGATTCTGGGAGGATGGATGAAGCCAATCGAAGGTCTGGAATTCATTGCCGGGGAAGTCTGGGCAATAGTAGCCATGGCCGGGGCTTTCCAGACTTCATACAGCAGGGCTGCCGCTGAAAGACTAGGGGTCTCGCAAGAGAGTGTGGGAATCATTGAAAGGCCCGAAAGATGGTTCATTCTGGGAATGGGACTGCTAATTGGAGAAATGCTGGGGGACGTAGAGACAATTATCACGTGGGTCGTGGCATTTCTGGCGATATTTGGAAACGCGACTGTCCTGCAGAGGATGTACCATTTCTGGACAGAGGTAGAAGATGACTGAGTCCAAAGACCTTTTACGGGAGGGGATAGCATCTTTTTTCTTTCTAGGAAGAGCTCCTGTGGCACCAGGCACCTTTGGCTCGTTAGGTGCTTTGGGCCTTGCATACCTCATCCATGCATATCTCGATGCTCTTGCCGGGTTTCTGCTACTGGTCCTTGTCGGAATACTCTACTATGTGGGGTTGCAAGTCGCTTCCTGGTGTGAAGAGAAGTTCGGAAAGGATCCTAACATTTTTGTCCTCGATGAGGTATTAGGGTACCTCATGCTCATAGGCCTTCTTCTAATCCTGTCCACTGACCTAGATTCGACCCTATGGATAGTGAGCTTCATCGCATTCAGGGGATTCGATGTGGTAAAAATATGGCCTGCCAAGGATCTTGAGAAATTGACCGGAGGACATGGTATTATGCTGGACGATGTTGCTGCTTGTTTTCATGCCCTAATCCTTGTTTTGCTACTTGATGAATTCGGCATTCTGCTTTAACCATAAATACGGCATTCATTCTGACCTGATATGGGCGCGAAGCTGAACATGACTGGGAAGAAAATCGATTTGAAAGACTATGTTGACGGGGAGGACGGAATCTACAGCGTCCGGCAATTGGACAAGATTCGGTCTTGGAACAATATAGAATATGGTGCCGGCCTGTCTGGAAAAAACACGCCTGCTACAAAATTATCCATGAATAGGGCATACATACCGCCCGGCGGTGTAGCCAAGGCCCACATACATGTGGATTTTGATGTTATGGTATATCTACTGAGAGGGTCCGTGCGCCATGAGTATGGAGATGGGTGCAGGAAATCAGTCGTACATGAAGCTGGTGACATGTTTTACATCGAGCCCGGGCTACCGCATGAAGTCTTTAACGTCAGTGACAAGGAAGAAGTGCATGCCATTGTTGCCAGATCCGATGCCTCAGAATGGCAGAATATAATTCCTTATGACAGAGTGAATGAAAGACCAGTTTACGAAGAAGAATAACCGTTCAATTTTTATCCTGCTTTCAATCTGTGAAGATTGAGTTTTATGGCCACGGAAATAGAAATCAGAATCGGTCTTAAATCAGGGATGGCGGACCCAGAGGGCGCAAACGTCCAGAAGGCTCTGGGTCTTCTGGGATTCGATAAGATTGGTGCTGTTAAATCCGCCAAATGCTACCGTATGACATTTGAGGGAAGGCCGGAAGATGCGCTGGAACAAGCCGAAAAGATGTGTCACAGATTATTGGCAAATCCTGTGGTACATGAATATACAATATCGGTGGCAGACTGATGCTGGAACCTGTAACTGGACTCAAAAAAGTATACCGGATTGACTTGGAAGGCGATCTGACGAGGGTTGTAGAAGATCTGGGGTTGGGACTGTTGCCCGATGAAATTGAAAATGTAAGAAAACACTTTCTGAAGGAAAAGAGAAAACCCACAGATGTTGAGCTACAGGCCATTGATCAAGCCTGGTCGGAACATTGTTGCTATAAGTCTTCGAAAGCCGTATTGGAAGATACCGTTTTTGGACTTGATTCTAGCAAGAAGGTGATTGCCCGAGAAGATGCCGGGATAATGGAATTCGACGACGAGCACTATTATGCAGTGGGACTTGAATCACACAATCATCCCTCTGCATTAGACCCGTACGGAGGAGCTGCAACAGGTATCGGAGGCATACTAAGGGACGTAGTGTGCATGGGGGCTCAACCCGTGGCTCTGGTAGACCCGCTGTTTTTTGGAGATCTTGATATTCCCAGTGAGGAATTGATGGAGGGAATCAAGCATCCCCGATATTTGATGAGAGGAGTGGTGGCCGGGATTCGCGACTATGGCAACCGTGTAGGGGTGCCCACCATTGCTGGACAAGTGTCTTTCCATCCCCGATACACAGGAAACCCTCTGGTAACAGTAGGATGTGTGGGAATGGTACGGAAAGACATGATGATTCACAGTCGTGCCGGTGGCGTTGGAGACATCTATATCCTAGCGGGGGGGCGAACTGGGCGGGATGGAATTCACGGCGTGACCTTCGCATCCCGCGAACTGGACGCTGGATCTGATGACGACATCGGGGCTGTACAGTTAGGTGACCCAATTACGAAAGAACCATTGATGCATCTATGTCTGGAATTGAACGAAATGAAACTCCTGACCGGAATGAAAGACCTAGGAGGTGGAGGACTGTCCTGCGTGGTAGGCGAATTGGCATTGGATGGAGGATTCGGTGCGAGCGTGAATCTTGAGAAAGTGCCACTAAAGGTCGAGAATATGGCACCTTGGGAAATCTGGGTGTCTGAATCGCAGGAAAGAATGATGTTCACCGTGAAGCCCGAAAATGTTGAGCAGGTACTGGCAAGATGCAAAGCCTGGGATGTGGAGGCTGTGACTATAGGGAAAGTAATAACTGAAAAAAGAAATATCGTTAAATTCAGAGGAGTGGAAATACTGAATCTGGATCTGGAATTCACCACTGGAGGGCCCACTTATAGAAGAGCATACGACCTACCAGATTATGATACCGGGATTGCTACTGCGTTGCCTGAATATCCCAAGGATCTCGAAAAAAAGATTCTGGACGTGATTAGTCATCCAGAGATAGCATCCAAAGACTGGGTAATCAGACAATATGACCACGAAGTGAGAGGAAAAACAGCTCTGAAACCAATACAAGGACCAATTGGAAGGGACGTGCCCGGAGATTCCTCAGTTTTGAAGCCGGTTGACGATTCATGGAAAGGACTAGCGCTGACAGCAGATGTGAATCCCTATCTTATGGAAGCAAATCCCTACCATGGTACAATGAGTGCTGTAGAAGAAGTCTGTAGAAATCTCGCTGCAGTTGGTGCAAGAATAGATTCATTGGCCGACTGCCTGTGTTTCGGTAATCCTCAGAAACCAGACATAATGGGTCAGTTCAAAGCGAGTTGTGAGGCGCTAAGAGATGCTGCTACTGCCATCGATGTTCCTTATGTATCTGGCAATGTTAGCTTGTACAATGAAACCGCAGAGGGTGCGATACCGCCAACGCCAGTATTGATGGGTGTTGGATTAGTGAATGATATTAGAAGGTGTACTACAAGCGATATGAAAAGTGAAGGCACCATATGGTTAGTTGGAAAAACCAAAAAAGAAATGGGAGCAAGTTTGTATTACAGAACTATTGGGAAAGACTGTCCTAATATACCAAAAACTGATTTTGATTCTTTTATTCCAAAGATGGAACAGTTGATACAAGCCATAGAGCAAGGAGAAGTTGTAGCCTGTCATGACATTTCTACCGGCGGTCTTGCTATAGCAGTTATAGAAATGTGTATGAGTGGCATAGGCGCGAAGATCACACTTACAGATGAAATGAGGGCAGATATTGAACTATTTAGCGAATCCAATGGAAGATGGATTGTTCAAGTTGCAAAAGGATTGGAAGATGACTTCGCAGAACGGTTTAAGCGGGCTACTAAGATTGGTGATGTTGGGGATATGGTCTCCTTCAGTAAAGATAACAAGATAATAGCTGAATTCGAAATAGAGGAATTAAGAAATGCATGGAAGGCTCCAGTTTGGGAGAGACTGGCTTAAGCTTTTATTGAGGGTCCTGAATAAAAGATAATCATGAGTATTGATGCCATACTAATTCTGATTATTTTCATCATCGCTTTTGTACTAATTTTAGGAGAATTTGTCCACCGTACTTTGGCTGCATGGGGTGGAGCAGTGGCTATGCTTATCATCGGAAAGATTTATGGTACCCTAGATTGGTGCTCTGGGCATGGTAGCGATCACTGTGAACATAATCTATTCACTGCGATTGATTTCAATGTAATTGGATTGTTAGTAGGGATGATGATTTTTGCTGCAATGCTAGAAATATGTGGCTTCTTTGAATTTGTTGCAATAAAGGCTACAAAACTATCGAAAGGAGACCCGTGGATGTTAGTTGTTTATTTGGGTACTTTCACAACTTTAATCTCTGTTGTTATAGACAATGTGACTGCAATCATTCTAATCGCACCAATTACAATCAAAATATGTGATAAGATAAAAATCAGTGCAATCCCTCCATTGATTGCTGAAGCTATTCTATCAGATACTGGTGGTGTCGCTACATTAGTTGGAGATCCACCTAATGTAATGATTGCCTCATTTACTGCAAGTGACCCCAACGTATCTGCTTTTACTTTTAACAGTTTCATTGAACATTTGACACCTTTGACATTCTTTGCTTGGATTCTTACATTAGGATATATGCGATATTATTACAGAGATTGGAGGGAAACGAAACCTGGAAATGTAGAAGAGGTTTTGCAGGAAGATGAATGGGCGGCCGTAAATGACAAAGGCATGATGAACAAAACCTTAATGGCTTTAGCTGGTACTATAATTCTATTCTCACTACATGAACTCGTACTAAATCCAAGAGGTATACATATTGAAATTTCTGCGATTGCTCTGTGTGGGGCTGGAATCGCTATGGTTTTGTCTTTGCCTGATATTCATGCTGTAATTGAAAAGGTTGAATGGACTGCGTTAGTCTTCTTTGCAGGTTTATTCATAATGGTAGGAGGGCTTGAACACATGGGCCACTTAGAATCCGTAGCTAATTGGATCTTTGGTAATTTTGGCCCTGATGGCTCTATCTCAAGTAATCCTATGGTATTGGCCATTGTCATGATATGGGTAGCTGCAATAGCATCAGCTATAGTTGACAACATTCCTTTTTGTGCAGCAATGCTTCCTATTATTCAGAAATTAGGAGAATTGAGTGAAGAGGTGAACGTAATACCATTGTACTGGGCCCTAGCAATGGGTTGTGGCTTTGGTGGAAACGCAACTCCTATTGGATCTAGCGCCAATGTAATGACCGTTTCAATAAGTGAAAAAGGTGGTCACAAAATTACTACTGCGGAGTGGTTACGAGTAGGTTTACCAGTGATGTTCATAACCTGTATAGTAGCAACAATATTCATGGTATTATTCTACGATTCACTTTACGTAAATCCCTAAGATACAAGGTTTTTATCACAATTGGAACAGATGCCCTGCTCGTTTATCAGAATTCCACAATCAGGACATTTCTGAATTTCCCAGAATTTCTCTAACCATGCATCCGCAAGTTCCGGTTCATCTGAATCCTGGAACATCTGTAATTCGTATTCTCCCTGATGCGTTATCTCTGATAATCTGACTAACCTTTCGATATCAATCTCCAGTTTTGCCTTAGGCTCTTCTTTTGAGATGGAAAAATAAGGTGCCAGAAACACACCGGCAATAAAAGAAGCCATATGAGTGCCGTGACCTATGCCATCATCAGTACCTAGTCCGACGTAAAGAGTTTCCATGGCAATGAATACGAGCGTCGCAAGTAAAACTGGTACCCTATGCATAAAGATTGGACCTAGAAGCATAGGAATCTCATCTCTAGGGTAAAGTAAGGCAAAACCTCCCATAATACCAAAAATAGCACCTGAAGCCCCAATATGGATGGTTTCAAGATCTTCCGCTGTCCAAACGGAGATTGATGCAGTAATCAAGGAACCAATTAGACCACTGATCAAGTATATCTTTAGGAAGGCTCTGGACCCGATTCGATCCTCAAAAGGAACACCCAACAGGATTAGAATAAGCATGTTAATCAGCAAGTGCATAGGGCCCCCATGCATGAACATCGCGCTAATCAGAGTTATCAGCCTTAGCTCTGGAGATTCTAGATACATTGGCCTGAAGCCAAGTTCAATAAATGCTTCAACACCAGATTGAGGTGAAACCTGGTACATGATTGCCCATGTTGCGAATACGGCGAAATTGATGAACACCAGAGACTGAGACACCAGAAACTGATTGCGAATGCAGTAGTAGGTCACTAAGGATCCCAACACAATCAGGAACAAGGTTGAAGCAAACACAGCACTGACTGGAACTTTACCGCATTAAAGCTGACGCTGGGCTATCTGAACGGACTGGAGAAGGTCCTGCAGGACCTTCTCCTTTTCCTTTCCGACGTTTGAAAACGTCTTACTCTTCTTCTTCCCTGCGTAGGGAAGCGCCAATGGCCACAACTAGGGCTGCCACGGACATTCCAATGATTCCAACTGCGAAAGATGGTGTAGACGCTTTTGTCTTGACCACATGTATTTCGCCGTTTGCATCGTTATCACTCTTCTGGTCATCGTATTCATCCTGCAGTTTGAGACCAGCATCAAGATCCTGCTGCTCCGGAAGCGGATTAATTTCAGCATATATCTTGACAGTGTCATAATCTTGGAGTGTCGTGCCTGGTATGTATGTCTCATCCCAAGTTGCTGTTGCCTCATACCAAGTCTTGTACTTGCCCTGAGACTCGAGCACCGGAACAGGTTCCATCAAGTCAATTGTGGTTGAAGCAACACGGACCATGCGCTGGTTGCCACCTTGTCCACCCAGTGTTTGATATGAATCGCCTGAGGAATCCCTGACATAGAATACAACCAACACGTCGGAGGCATAGTTGCCTTCGTTCGATGCCGTGACCGTTATGTCCAGAGTGTCTCCTTCGAGAACTGATTCACGATTGAATGATATCTCTCCAAGCACGAACTGAGACGGCTTGATGAACAGGGTCGCCGCTACCGGCTCCCTGATGCTCTCACCACTGCCCGTATCATATGCATTGAGAGTGACATCGAACTTGCGGTTACCCGCCGGTTCACCAGTCTCTGTATTGTATTCCGGTGCAGCAAAGCGGATTGTGACCATTGCCTCATCATCCGGCTCCATATCGAATTCATGGGACCATGTGCCATCTGTTTTCTGGGTCTTGGTTACTCCATCGAAATCGGCGCCATTCATTTTGACCTCGATCGTTATTTCGAATGCCTCACCATCGTACTCCTTGCCCAGTGCAATAAGTCCGGGATTCAAACGCAGGGTGTTGTCGACTGTACCTGTGTTCTTGGCAAAGTAGTCGATCTCGACCGCTAAGCTCGGGAATATTTCGTACTCCAGCTTGGAATGGTCATCCTTCGTCATGAAGAAACCTGTATCCAGAGTTCGTATAAGTTGAACTCCGCCGATATCGGCAGTTCCGGAAGTGCCTCTTGCACGGAACACGAACGAGTACGGATTATCATCGGATGGATCATATTCAAGACTGTTGTATCCTAGTTTCTGCGAGTCCAGATGGATGTAGTATGGATTCCAGCCGGATGATTTGCCGGTCAGTGAATCACCAATCGAACTGTGATCCGAACCATCAACTATTTCGAATCCGTTGGCACCCGTTAGCATTAGAGTGTCCGTATTCTCGCCATCCAACGTGTGTCCCTTAGGTTGGGCGTAGACGTTGATGAAACTGTCAGTAGACATTTCGAAGTCAGCCCAGAACACCAGATATGAATCTGCACTCCAGACCTTGAGATAGTTCGTTCGGGCCTGCTCATCAGCCGAAGCATCGGACACTACCGTGATCGAACCTTCCATTCCTGGATGATGCCTACAGTAGTAGTCGTAGACTCCGAGTGTGTCGAAAGTCTGTTGCCAGCTCGTACCAGGTGCAATATCGAACGATTCGAAACCGCCGTCCCTGTCCGTTACCGTATGAGTATACGTGGGGTCATTATTGGTCCAGGTCACCGTAGTTCCAATCTGAACTGAAGGTGCTTCAGGATCATAGCCGGACATGCCAGCTATGCTTACCGAAAAGGTACCGGATCCGACACCAGTCTCATCCCAGGCAACTCCCATGGCTCCGTCCCCTACTTCAGAGGGTGCGTCGCTGACCTCGGTCCAGCCACTCGGAAACTCGTTGAAATTAAGAACGGGATCGCCCATTCCTGCGTGCAGACCTACTGCCAGCATATGGCTGGCATCATTGTTCGCAGAGAACAAGTCAGTCAGAGTTGCACCTGTGGAATCTGCGATCTTAACACCTATGGTGTACATGCCTGCAGTGTCCATTCCTGGGTATGTGAACGTTATCTCATCCGTGACTTCGCCTGCATGCGTAGCTCCGGTCGAGTCATAATAGGCCATATCCAGATTACCAATGTCCTTGGAATCTGACCATAACTCATTGCCACTTATGTCGTTGACATAGGCGTAGGCAAAGGCCTCCTCTACGGCACCGCCGGGACCCAGATTACCTAGTCCCGGATTGGAGACAGACGTGCTTATTGTTGCCGTCTCTCCAACTTCCAGTGTGTACGGAGTTGAAGCAGAAGTCTGCTTGAGATCGAATCCAAGTGCATAGATGCCTACGTCATCAATCTCCCAGCTACTAGACCAAGCAGGGTAGCCACCACCAAAGTGGAACCTGACTTTCAAATTATCATAGCCTGCTCCAGTGTAGGCGTCAAGCCTGCACTGCGTCTCCACGAATCCAGTGCCTCCAGAGGAAGCCATGACGAAAGCCGTCTGGCCAGCCAAAGGATTTCCATAGCCTGCGTAACTGTAGATAGTTCCACCGTAAGATTCCCCAGATGACACTGCCAAAGCAGCCCATGTGGTACCGCCATCTTCACTAATCTCGACACGGCCACCATCATAGTAGTAGCTGGAGTACTGACTCTCGGAACCATAGAACATGTATCTGTGCTGGAACACCAGCTTAGCAGAACTTGCCTTGGAAAGGTCAAAGGTAGGCGAAGTCAGACTTACGTCGTCTCCATTGTAGCTACTGCCTACTCCTGTATCAGGGCCAACCCACCATACGGGATCATGAGATGTACCGCCAGTAGATGGTCTCCACTGGAACCCGTCCTTGACATTGTCGTTCTTGAGCGACATCCAATCGTTGTCGTAGAATCTCTGACCGAATTCATCGTTACCCTTGCCCAGAGCGGTTTCATCCGCAGTGGTACCAGCGACCATGAACATGGTCTCTCTTGCTAGGGCAACCTGATTGTCTCCTGAGAAGTCGTCTCCGGCTCCGAATGGAACGTCACAAGCGTAGCCAAAGCTACTCGGATTGCAAACACCTATCCAGGTATCCAACTGAATCCTGTACTCGCCGGGAACCTGGAAGTAGTAATCCCACTTCTTGTATACAGATTCACCTTGTGCAAAGTTAGCGCCAGCGCCCGAAACAGTAACCATCTCCGAGAAGGATACGGATTCCATTCCAGTTCCAGTGAACATCAATGAATCTATGTGCCAGTGTTCACCTTCGGACGGCCACTTGTACTTGTAAATTCCAGCTTCGAACTTGAAGCGAACTTTCTCTCCGATAAAGTCTCCCATATCGAATTCAGTTGTTATGTACTCGTCTTCGTCATCCATTGCAGCTCCGGAATTAGGACATGAACCGCAATTCACGAAACCAGCTTGGCCACCCAGAGGATTGCCCCATGATAACGAGCTTGATATCGTCCCTGGATATCCGCCATTTGGTGTAAGGATATTCCAGATTTCGTTACCGTCTGCATCGATATAATCAGTATCTCCAACTAAATGATACTTGACGTTGCCTCCATTATACGAAGGATATCCAGCATAGATATCATAGTTGTACCTGTGCTTCAACGACATTATCATATCTGCTGGTGAGCCAGTAAAATCAAGGGATCCGGTTGTAACCTCTGTACTACCTCCACCATAGAATATCTGAAACTCAGTGCCAGACGAACCCCATGCATTGGTATCCGTATCACCATCTTCACGACCTTCGTCAGCATCAGTGTTGAAAACAAATCCTGGATTCGTTCCCCACTGGTGGCAAGAGTTACCTGCCACATCACTGCAAGTTGTAGATGTTGACCAGTTCCCGTTACTTGGGGAGGTCGCTTCTGCTTGACTTGCATAGCTCTCCAAGTCGTCGCTGGTAGAAAGTGTCTCTATGCCCAGAGGTCCAACCGACAGTTGTAGCTTGGTATCACCGTTTGCCTGAGCATTGATACCTGCATTGTACACATTGGTGCCCACTTCTACTGTTTCATCAATACCCAGTGGGTCCGGAAGATCCAGAGCAGTTAGACCGACATTGTTGTTGTACACCAGTCCTGTGACTGCGAAATCATCGAAACGCAAGAACGACTGCCAGTACGCGTAATTCGGCGCAGACGTCCAGCCTGCCACTACACGGAATTTGATATCATCCTGACCTACATACGGGGTCAGGTCAAAGGTGACCTTGACCCAGGACTGTGGATCGGGTGTGAAGCTGTAAGTCGTGGTTGTAGTTCCATAGTATGTGTAGCCACGTTGCCCGCGCAACGGGTTCCCATAGTAAGCATAGTTGTAGATAACGTAGGGATATCCGCCACCATCTCCAGCCGTGCTTGTGGGCGTTATCAAGTTCCATGTCGCGCCGTCGTCCTCTGAAATCTGCATCTGATAACCATCATACAGGTAATAGCAGTAGTACGATATCATCATTTGTATTTCAGCTTCAACTGGAAGTGTAAGGTCCAAAGCTGGTGTTGAGACATAAGGATCTCCAGGAACAGCTCCTGTTGACCTGTAATCACTGTCCATCGAATATGAACCGCCAAACGCATCTCTGTCCATGACATCCCAGTCACCTCGACCATACCTTACCTTGTCAGTGGTCCAGTCTCCTGAACTAGTACTCATGTCTCCGTCCTCAAAGTTATCTGCGAAAACTACGTACTTGATCTCACGGAAAGCAACGGCACGATTGTTGGACATGTCCTCATCGTTACCAGTGTCCTCTACGGAAATCAGGACTCCCACTTTGTCGCCAACTGCCAGACCGTGGATTGTGTCCGCAGGTCTGAAGCCCCATGCTTTTCCAGCAGCTTCACAATCGTCTTCATTGGAGTAACCAGTATCGGAACATCCTGTAAAGAATTCTACCGATTCCGAAGCCTTGAAATCCAGTGAAGCTATCGTCTTCGTCTCGCTGACGAACGTCGTACCTGCTTCCTTCACGGTCACGGAAACGTCATCCAGCCTGAAGTAGGAATTATAGTACGATTGTAAGTACTGGTTGTAACCCACGACCCAGCGGAATGATACCTGAGAATATCCTGTGTAGCTGTCCAAGTTCACGCTCTGTTTTTGCCATGGTGAAGTGTGACAGTTGTAGCAGTACTGATTATAGACGTTGTAATAAGTCCAGTAATCTAATGCCAGATCCAACGGATTGTTATAATTGCCAAAGACCGTACCGTAGTAACCACCGGATCTGAATGCACTACTGGGTACGTAGGTCCAAGTAGCGCCGTTATCAACGCTCGCTTCCATATACGCGCCCTCGTACCTGTAGTAGAACTGGTACGAAATCATGAAATCCATGGTCATTCCCACTGCACTTGAAGTGTCGTAGGTTGGTGATGTCAGGTGGGACTTCATCGCCGGACTTGGCCCAAGTACTCTGGTGGCTGTTCCGTCCGTGTCTCCCGATTCGTATACGAAGAGCTTATCATCGTAGTTAGAGTAACTGTAGTATCTGTATGCGTAATTACTGTTGATGTAGATGTCGCCATCAGCTTGCACGGCCACTGCACCCTTGTAACCTGAGTCTCCAAAGTAAGACCACATTCCACTACAGGATATTGTAGTGCTACTTGTCGCGCATTTCTTCAGTCCTCCATAATAGGATGAGTAATAGTATCCATTGGTGTAGACATAATCGTCCTGTACATCAATCGAATTCGAGTATCTGGCATAGGTGTAGACCTGTGTGTAACAAGCTGATGAGGCGCAGTAGTCATCAGTAGACTGTCGCTCGTAGTTTCTTACACGTCCATAGAAATCTCGGTACACTATGTACATGTCTCCCGTTGTTTCATCTACATCAATGTTGCTTGCATAGGAATAGGCCGATACGCCACTGTAGTAGTCTATCGACTTCCCCGTGGCTGCCAGTGTCGATGAAGTCGCATCTAGAATTATCGCCTTTCGGTAGGTGGTAGATGTGTGTCCTCCCTGAAGTGCAAAGATCTCATCATCATAAAAGGTCAATGCGACCCCGTAGCTGACGCTCGATGTATTGCAGGCTACCGGGCTACTGGTGGAAGACTTGTCCCACTTGCAGACCACGGTGGCAGGCCCGTACAGATTACTTGATCTTGCCAAAGTGTAGTAGTAGGACGCATCGCTTGTAACATCCAGTACATTCCTGAGATTTGTGGCATCTGGGCCTATAATCGTGGATACTGTCTCTGGGTTTGTGCTAGTGTCTAGTTCCAGAACCTCGTTTTTGCCCTTATTAGCAATCAGGATGTTGGTTCCATCGTAGTGGATTATATTTGAATCACTGAACATCCCGCCAGCTGCTGTCGACTTGCGACCTGAAGAGAATGCACCGTCAGTACCGTCATTGGTACCGTCATCACCATCATTGTGATTTCCAACACCATCATTTCTGTTGGTAGTCCATTTGTTCATTCCCTGATATGAGCCTGAAGTGAAACCACCGTCATCGCCATCATCGAAATCGTAAGTTGTTACACTCTCCTGAATCGAGAATACTGACGCGCTGACGTCTATATCTGTCTCAGGTGTCATACACTCTGAGTCTACACTGCGGTCACAGTTGACACCCTTGTTGGTAACCTCTGCCCCAAACACATTCTGGGTAGCTAGTGACACTGGATCGGGAATCGTAGACCCCGTTAGACGAAGGTCGTTCGTCGGTGGTTGAGGTGCTGAGAAAAGAACTGCTGTTTCAGCTGGAACATCCGGATTCTGACGGTAGGAATATTGAAGACCCTCTAAAGCACTCTCTGGAGTACCCTGAATTCCAACAGTCATGTATTCGTTGTCACTTCCATAACCGCCTTGAACATCCTCGTACAACGTTTCAACCGCATTTGTACCCTCGTGCAGTTGAATCTGCCATGTCAAAGCATCGCCCGCTGCTGTACCTGGACATTGGTAGACTGAAGGATACCAGGCACCCTGATCCTCATACTGAACTATGAATTTTCTGTTGGGTGATGTGCCTACGGTAGCATAGTATACACCTGCATCAGAATTGCTGGCTCTGCAGAAACCTCCATCAAACCATCCACCCGCTATCGCGTTCTTGCCTAGCTGGTTTGCCGGAATTTGGTAGGGGGTCCACTGGTTTCCAATTACGGCACTACCTAGTGTAATGTAGCCATTGTCTCCGCCATTACCCCATTGGGTCATGGTCTGTTCGTACCACTCGAAGGCAAATGGAAGATCCATAGGTCCCTGAGCGCCATCGGTACTGTAACTGATCAGTGTAGTACTGTCAGGATGACCAACTAGCTCCACCCAGTCGGTACTAAAAGCGGGACCGCCTGATTCCAAATTATCCTTGAAAGTATAACCGAACGAGCCGGTTCCTTCCCTTGCCGATGCATCTGGCGCAAATAGCACTACTGTGCTACTGACCATGAACACGACGACCGCGATAGCCATAAGCTTCGCAGCCCAATCTTTCTTCTCTAAAGTATGAGTTTCTTGCATATGTATACACACCTTGGTTGAGTCCTTGTATCAGCGGACGTTGTCCACTGAAGGGTACCTACTATGTTGCCATTATGTTATAAAGCTTGTCTTCCGGAATCAGCTACTCTTTGGAGATGAAACTTCTTTAACGTACCGACAATCTGAGGCCTAATGAAGATTGGGGTTCTAGGTCTCCAAGGCTCCGTTTCGGAGCATCGTACAAGCATGGAGCGACTGGGTACGGAAACGGTGGAGGTAAGAGAATCAGAGGATATGGAGGGACTGAATGGCCTAATCATGCCGGGAGGAGAGTCTACGACCCTCCGCAAACTGCTGGTCAACTCCGGTATGTGGAGTACCATATCTGGGAACGGTATTCCAATAATGGCAACCTGCGCCGGAGCGATACTTATGGGGAAGTCCGATGACGCTACGTTCGAAAAGATGGATTTCAGAATAGACCGGAACTACTATGGAAGACAGAAGGATTCATTCGAAAAGGATATCCGCCTCGATAATGGCCGGACTTTCAAGGGAGTATTCATCAGGGCGCCTGCAATCACCTCCACAGATGGTAGAACCAGAGCGATAGCCTGGGACGGGGAAATGGTAGTTGGTTGCGTTATGGACAAGCACATGGCACTCACATTCCATCCCGAATTGACCGGAGACCTAGCCTTTCACGAGAGGTGGATCGAGGGACTGGGATGAAGGATCCCAAAGGAAGGAAAGTGGCCGGCTTCGAGAAGCACATATTCGTGTGCGAGAACCTCCGAGAAGACGGGCACCCCAGAGGATGTTGCTCTGAAAAAGGCGGAAAAGAGATACGGATGCTATTCAAACAGGAGATCGCCAAACGAGACCTTATCAGGAAGGTACGGGCGAACAAGGCCGGATGCCTAGACTTCTGCGAACAGGGGCCGACGGTCGTGGTATATCCGGAAGGAACCTGGTACAGGATAAGTAATCCCGATGAGGACATCCCGGCTATCGTGAAAGGCCATTGCATGGAAGGAAAACTCATCAGAAAGTGTGAAATCCGTTTGTAGTGGAATGGTGCGGGGGGAGGGATTCGAACCCACGTACCACTAAGGACCGGATTTTGAGTCCGGCGCAATTGGCCAGACTATGCGACCCCCGCACTTTCTTTCCACCAAAGGTGCACTATTTTAGGCGCGCGGTTAATTGGCGCCAAAATGAATGTGATAGAACGCTGGGATGATGCTGTCCGGGAACTGTCAGAATCGGACGTAACTCTGGGAAAAATAATTTCGAAATACGGGGAGGAGCAGTTAAAACTCAAGAGCGATGAATTCCTGACCCTTGCAAGAGCAATTGTCGGACAACAGATCTCGGTCAAGGCCGCGGACACGATATGGAAAAGACTGGAAAGAACGGCAAAGGGCAATATCAGCAGTGCCGAAATAAGGAAATTATCGACCGAGGAATTGCGGAAGACGGGACTTTCCAAGCAAAAGACCGGATATATCCGGAACATTGCCGAATCGGATGTCCTCGGGACTGACTGGAACGAATATTCGGATGAAGAAGTTACGGATTTGCTCTGTACGATAAAAGGCATTGGAAAGTGGACGGCCGAGATGTTCCTTATCTTTCATCTGGCAAGACCCGATGTCCTCCCTCTGAGTGACGTAGGGCTCATGAGGGCCATTGAAATGAACTACAATGGTGGAAATGCCATGAGTAGAGAACGATTCGATGAACTAGGGCAGGAGTGGACTCCCTGGCGTACCGTGGCAACCTGGTACCTGTGGAGAAGTCTGGATCCGATTCCAGTCGAATACTGATTTACTTGAATCTCTGCTGGGTCTGCCAGATGGCGCCTATCAAGTGGCGAGTCAATCTGGCGGCCAAAGCCGAGGTGTTTCCATTATCATGAGGGGGACAAACCTCTACGCAATCGAAACCGACGATCCGATCGGCAAAGAAATTGACCGTCTGGATGACCTCGTAGGGTGTCATGCCGAACGGCTCGGGCGTACCGACACCAGGAGCAAAGGCCGGGTCTATGGCGTCCATGTCCAGGCTCAAATATACCGGTCCATCCAGATCATCCACGATATCCACCAGATATTCCCGCAACTCAGTCCACCCGCTTTCTATGAACTTCAGGCCCATTCCACGAGCCTCAGATATCTCCGCACGAGAAACTGATCTGGTCCCGACGGGACGGACCTTGTCCACTCCTACAAGCTCGCTAACACGCCTAGTGACTGTCGCATGGGACATCGGATTGCCCTCATATTCGACTCTGAAATCAAGATGGGCATCCAGTATCACAACAATCAGGTTGGGATACTTGGCCTGAACTGCCTTCACGGCCGGAGGGGTCAGGGAATGCTCACCACCCAGACCAATCGGGAATTTTCCGCTATTCACGATCCTGGAAACAAGGTCAGCAACCATGGATTCGTTCTTGTCCTGATCCTTCTTCAATTCCAGATTGCCGTAGTCATTAATGGCAACATCGGACAAATCAGCGCCTAGTTCCATCAAGTAAGTTTCGAAATTGTAGCTATGTTTTCGAATCTCGTCCGGCGCCTTGGCGGCACCTTTGCGAAAACATGCCGTCCCCTCGAAAGGATAGCCATAGAGAACGAAACGAGCATCATTGAAGGATGCCTCTGCGTCTGCAAAGAATTCTGTCACGCTAGTCGGTTACCAGTACGCGCCCCATGGCAGAGAGGTAGACAATCTCGTTTCCCGGTTCCATGTCACCATGGAACTTGTCAGGAATGTCAGATAGCGGAACGTTGAAAGTGTTGTAATCCTCAAGATCCATCATCTGGACCTCCGAACCCATATTGGCAAGGATCTGAGCCTTGCGACGATCTACCTGAGGAACATGGACCTTGTGCTTTACGGGATGGACCAGAGAGCGCTTCTGTTTGTCGAACAGCCCGATTGCGACCATGCGAGCCTTGGCCTCACCATGCTTTCCTGGCTTGGACGTTATGTATTCCACCAGTTTGCATGGCTCATCATCTATGACTATGTATCTTCCGACCTTGAGCGACCTTATCGCTTGTATCGACGTCTGACTCATTCTACTTCACCATTCCAGATCGCGCCACTTGTCGTCCGAGAGGTACCCGTAGAGAGTATTCCGGTCCGATATATTGCGTCGCATACGCCTGAACATGTCAACTGCTACTTCCAGTGACGGTTCGCCGGTATCTTCGTGCAAAGCTTCCAGTTTCTGAATTAATTGCTCCACTGTAATCATGGGATCATGTCCTCATTAAACCAGCAGTAGATAATTCTTCCTTTATGTTCCGCACGGCGTTTTTGATATCATTGACCTCACGGGCTCCAACGCATACCATCTTTCCGCTACCGAACAGCAAAAGGACCACCTTGGGGTCATCCATTCGGTAAACCAGTCCGGGAAAAGCCTCGGGTTCATATTCAACATTCTCAAAACCAAGAGACATGGCTATCTGGATCAAATTCAGGGTTGACTCCAAGTTCGTAGTCGCGACTATGTTCTGTATGACTATGTCTGGCTCATCCTTTACTGGCATGTCCAGCACTCTCAGTTCATCAACTACCTTGTTAATCGCAACATGGACATCTGGAATCGATCTCGCACCGGTACAAACCACCTTCCCGCT
>CAZXZT010000001.1:0-30062 GCA_964645695.1 uncultured archaeon | reverse complement strand
TGATAAAACGGCTGGTTGTTCATTAGCTGATGATTTCAGTGCTCAGGATGTAAGGAATCTTAAGGAGAAATACCCTGGCGTCCCGGTCATGATCTATATCAACAGTTATGCAGAAGCGAAAGCCGAATGTGAGGTTTGTTGTACTTCAGCTAATGCAGAACGTATAGCTCTAGAAATGCCAGGCGAGGAATTGATATTTGTCCCAGATCTATTTTTTGCTCAGAATCTTGAAATGGTCTTAGAAGGAAAAAAGAAAATCTTGTATCCTGGAAGCAATAATAGTACTAAGGGCGCAGTCTGTCAAGTTCACGAGAAATTTAGTTTAGAGGACATATTGTCTGTTAGAAGAACATTTGAAATTGATAAGGATAATGAAAATCGTATGCTTTATGTTCATTGGGAATGTAAACCAGAAGTATTGCAGGAGGCTGATTTCTATGGAAGTACCACTCAGATTAGCAATGACATTTCCCGTCGAGTAGAAACGGGAGGTCTTGAGAAGGCCTTCATCGCTTCAGAATGCGAGTTAACATCGAACCTGATGGAAGAATTTCCGACAGTGGAGTTTGCAACAGCCTGTTCGGTACGTTGTAGCCATATGGCCCAGATATCTCTGGATAAAATTCAGCCGATAATGGAGGCAATCGATTCGGGCAGTGATCTCTCCAGATGGGAAGTAACCCTTCCTGAGAAAATTGTTCAGAGAGCGTCAAAACCTATACAGAAAATGCTATCGTTCAGTTCCTGAATCGCCTTGCCACGAATGCTATTGCCGGAATAGCTATCATTACTTCGAATCCGGGCAAGCCTAGGAATCCGCCTTCATCTCCAAGTAGTCCGCTTTGGTCCTTCTCAAGAGTCAACGTTACTATTGGGGCACTAAGAGTACCGTTTGCACTGCTGTTACCCATATGGTCAAAGGCCGTATAATCCATCATTATCTTCAGATCATTGCCAGTGACTTCAGTCCATTTTATGATGGTAGACGTTACATCTACAGTTCCATTTGCCATCTGGATAGAGTATTCCGAACCTTCCATATCACTAGCTTTATTGTTATCTGCCATGTACCCGTCAGCGCCCATGACCATGATATATCCGGCTCTTATGTTTGTGTCCCAGTTGGTGGGCCAAGCTTCGGAGAACTCGACAGTGACTTCTGAGCCCTTCCACATTCCACCAAACAAAATAACGTGGCTACCTCCTACATTTAATCCAGTATCATAGGTCACATTGTCGTGGTAGATGTCAACATCTTCCCATCCTTCGTACCATAGTTCCAGAGCGAAGGTATCTCCAGTAACAAGGTCAATGGTAGTACCAACATTGTATGTTTCCCTGATAAGCTCATCTCCATTGCTTGAACAAGTTTCAACATTCTCGCTTACCTCCTGATCGTTGTGATGGATATAGAAGGTCCATTCACAGTCAGCCTCGTAATCAGGGTCTTTCCCTACCCACCATATATCTGCAGTCTCAATGTTTATTGAAACGTCAAATTCGGCAGGTAGACTGGTCCAGGTACTGACCTTGGCAGGTTGCCGATTACTTCTGAAGAAAGGGTACTGATCATAGTCTGCAGATCCGGTCGAATGGGCCTCGGGTTCGTCAGGCATCTTGGTCTGTTGTGTTAAGGACTCTGCATCCTCTTTCAAATTAAACTTAAGTTGGATATCAGGATTCTGATATTCTGGTTCCTCTCCGTCTGTATCGTTGACAATTGCAAACAGGGCTATGACAAAAACTGCAGTAACTGGGAAAGCGAGTGGCATTCTCATGGAGCCCATGCATTGAGTTCGTTTTATTAAAGTTCTCTTCTGTTTAGCGCCACAGCCATTAAGGCAAGCGCAGACACTAGAATTTCAAATCCTAGTAAACTTTCTGGTAACAACCCGTCTTCACCACTCTGGCTTGACTTTGCACTTGGTAAATCTACAATATTAATAGATATTGGGGGCGTAGTTGTTGACGCCTTTCGTCCATATGAGAAACTAATTATGGTCTGTTCTAGTTTTGCATATTCATCCTCGATTTTCCAAGTTATCATTGTAGATTTTACACTCGTTCCATTGAAGTCGTAAGTTGCACCTTCGGTTATCATAGGGTAGCCACTTACTTGCTGGGAATTATCGATTTCAATATTGTCTACTATAATTGTTAGAAAGTTACCATCAATTGCTTCTTGTACGTTTGTTCCCCATGCTTGCACAAATTCAAACCCTACTGTATCACTTCCGATATTTGAATTTCCAAAACTAACAGCATTTGCCATAATCATCATTCCCGAGTCTCGACTCATGTTGTCATAGTAGATATAGATGGCCTGAAAGGCCTTCATTTCAGCCTCAAGAGAAAGTGTTTGTCCGCTTTGGACTACAGTTTCTGGAAAATCATTAGTTGGTGACTCTGCATATTCACAGGGATTATCTCTTGTTTGGTCACAAGGACCTGTTCCATCCTCGTATTCATCCCCATCATTGTCATCCTCATTGTCCTCATACTGGAATATTTGCTCACCATCGAGGAACACAGTCCATCTGAGCTCTAGATTCGCATCATAGTCCTCATCGTCCGGATCCTCAACCCACCATAGGTTGAACATTACACTAGTTATGGTTACTTCGTAGCCAACAGGGTCACTCTCCCACATACCCATTGACTTGAACTCTCCTTTATTTCGTGTTGAAACGGGTGGCGGAGTGTTTTGTTCGTGGGAAGAATACTTTTCTTCCGCAGCAATATATTCAATGTCCGATTTAGTTTCAGGTGAAAATTCAGCAGCTTCCTTCAGATTTAGATGCAAAGGTATAGGATTGCTCAGTAACCCATTTTCAGTTTCTTCTCCCTGAACTGTAGGTGCAGAATAAGCAAAGATACTTGTCATAAGCATCACTATAATTACGGAAGCGCCTAGTCTTTTGTGCACAGTAACAAGATTTACCCCTGAAATTAATGGTTTCGGTTAGTTACTATAAAGATTAAGTGTAGCATCCTATCCCAATCATGGATGAATATCCAGTCACTTTGTCTAGAATCGAAAAATATTTAGCACTGACTGAAAAAGCGCTTAGTAAAGTGTCAATTATTGGTGATTCAGAAGGCAAGAGTCATTCCAAAGCACAGGATATTCTGGCAATGGTAGGCGCCTATCTTTCAGACTCAAAGTATTTTCTGAAAGAGGGTAGAGGAGATGATGCCTTTGCCGCAATAAATTATGCACATGGATGGCTGGATTGCGGGGTTCGTCTAGGCTATCTGGATGGCAAAGGAGATTGGCAACTCTTTACGTTGAGTAGCTAGTTGGCTCCGATTCGGATCGAACCATCCCTGTAGTGAATATGGATGTTGTTCCTCATGTATTCAGCTAGATTACAGAGTGAAACATAAACATCGTCTTCTTTCATCTTCAGCGCTCTGGCAGCCTTACTCGTAGACCATGCATTCTCGACAAAATCCTTGGCTTTCAGGTATTCGTAAACTTTCTTGTCCCTTGGTGTAAGGTCACTTAGAGCCATTGGTGCAACTATTCAATATGGGTGTTTAAACCTATCTATTTTTTAGATACCTTATTACGTGACTTTCGTTTTCTGTGAGGTGGATTAAGTTTTCTCCCTCAAGACTATCCTTCCACAATCTAAAGAAGGATCCTTTGAGATAGTCTCCTATGAATCGGGGATGAATATACGATCCTCTACAAACGGCAGGTGTGTTACCCAGCTGACTTGAAACGGCTTTAACCATTTTGGTTATATTCTTTTTGCGTTGGGCTTTGTTATCTTTGCTTTTGAACTTCGTCAATTCCCTGGCAGCCAGTTTTGTCCCTCCCCATGTCCTGAAATCTTTGGCCGTGAATTTTTCTCCTGCAATTTCCTGTATGTATTCGTTGACGTGGTAAGCTTTGACATCGTGTGTCTTTCCTTCTCCGTCAAAAAATGCAAAGAGGTCACCTCCCCTTTCCTTTTTTGTATACTTGCACAGCATAATGAGGGCCGGGAGGTCCACAAAGATTTCATCCTTTATCTCGATTTCATGTTTCTTTCCACTTTTTCCAACGAATGTGAATTTACCACCCACCTGGGAATCGTACCATTTATCATCTTCATCTGTTATTTCAGTTGGTTCAAAATCCATATGCTCGTCCTGCATAGTTGACAAGCCATAAGTGGCTTTCTCGTCATCTCTTGAAGTTTCATTTCCTATACGAATGAATGTGGTATCCAACAATCTGACAATAAGGGCCATTACTCTTTCATAAGGCATATTGTTTTGTTTCTGGTTACCTTCCTTAGCCAGATCTTCGAAGTACTGGTCCCTTACTTTGGGGAGAGCTTCTCCGAATGAGACCATTTTGTCAAATTTGGCTTCGCTCCTTAATTGTGTCCAGATTGGGTGATAAATGTACTGAGTTTTCTTTTTGGAATCTATTCCTGTGGCTTGCAAATGTCCGTTCTTTTTATCGCAAATCCAAACTTTAGTCCAGGCTGGTGGGATTCTGAGTTCGATTGCTCTTTTGAGTTCTCTCTTTGATTTTAATGGTTTTCCGCTCATATCAAAAAAGAGCGATTCCTTTTCATTCATTTTTCTGGTATAACCAGGCTCAGCATTGCTGGAATAGTAAAGACCTGCCTGTTCCGCATCAGCGATTGCATTTACTTTCTTTTCGTTTACCACTATACTAAATTTCCTCGATTTAGGCCCTTCAATTCCGAAATAACAAAATCTCCATCCTTTCTAATCAGCACGTCATCAAACCATATCTCTCCGCCCCCATAGTCCGGTCTCTGAATGAGAACCATGTCCCAGTGCACGTCAGACCTGTTACCGTTGTCAGCCATGTCATATGCGTTTCCAGGAGTGAAGTGAAAGCTTCCAGCTATCTTCTCATCAAAAAGAATATCTTTCATTGGTTCTGTTATATGCGGATTGAAGGCGATTGCGAATTCACCAATATACCTTGCGCCATCGTCAGAGTCCAGAATGTTATTTATTTTTTCATCATCGCTCCCAGTTGCCTTGACGACTTTACCTTTCTCAAATTCCAGCCTTACGTCGTTGAACACCGTCCCTTGGTACAATGTTTCAGCGTTGAATTGAATATGCCCTTCTACCGAGTCTTTCACGGGTGCCGTAAAACACTCACCATCAGGGACATTGTGTTCACCGGCACAGGAGACAGCAGGTATTCCATCGATTGAAAAACGCAGATCTGTTCCAGGTCCTTTGATATGGACTCTGTCTGTCCTGTTCATTAATTCTCTGAGAGGTTTCATTGCTTTAGCCATTTTAGTATAGTCCAGGCAACATACATCGAAGTAGAATCTTTCGAATGCTTCAGTCGACATGTTGGCCTGCTGTGCCATCGATGGTGTCGGCCATCTCAGAACTACCCATTTTGTATTTGGTACTCTCTCCTGAAAATGCACTTTTTGTAACAGTTTTGACTGATAAATAGCCATTTTCTCAGATTCGACGTCCGACATTTCGGCAATATTCAGACTTCCCCGGAAGCCGATGTAGGCATCCATTTTCTCCATTCTGAATTTTTCAACAGAACCTATCAAGTCCATATGGTCATCAGTAGTCTCAGTTATTAGTTCTTTGAGGATCAGATTATTTTTCCATGAAACAAATGGCAATCCGCCAACTTCTCTTGCGGCTCTGACAGTAGCGATAACCATTTCTTCAGGTATGTCAAAGGCCTCGATCAACAACCTCTCGCCTTTTTTCAGAGAACATGAATGGTTAATTAGCAAATCCGCTAATTCTTGATGTCGGGGCTTAATCATGTGTCAATACTGAACTGCGGTCTAAAGAGATTTCCGTGACCCTATTTCCGAGAATTCGATATTTCTCCAACTAGATTCTTGCCCATTAATTCTCTAACTTCATCGGTTTTGTGTTTCGAAAGCCACATCATCTTCACTAACGCCGTTTCTGGTAGTGTATCATAAGCCTCTACGACTCCCTTTCCAAGCAGTTCTCTTCCATTTCTGTACACATTAAGATTTGTGGATCCTCCCAGGCACTGAGTTGTAACAGCCACAGGCATGTCTTTGGCCGTTTTACCAATACTTTCTAGAAGTTCCGATTTGACATGTCCTAATCCAGTTCCAGCGATAATCACTCCTTTTTTACTGGAAGTTATACTCTCCCAGTCTTCAATTCTAAGTCCAGGATGCGACCATACCATTCCGATATTATCCTCAAAGCCAGATTCCAGTCTAGTTTCCTTTGCAACGGGACGATACTTGCCTCTATATTCTACATGTTCTTTTACCAGACCCAACGGCGCTTCGTTCGGAGACATAAAGGCATCTCTTCTTGAAGAATGAGCTTTTCTGACTCGCGTCCCCCTCCATATAGCTACGTTTTCATCATCTGTGGTTTGATGCATGGCGACAGCAATCTCACCCAGATCGGTCATAGCAGCTTTGGTAGCTCCTGTCAGATTCAAGTGCGCGTCGCTCGAGGGTCTGTCTGGGCTACGTTGCGCACCAGTGAATATTACAGGGTTGGATATTTCAGGCAGTTGAAATGAGAGTGCAGCGGCCGAGTAGGCCATAGTGTCAGTCCCATGTCCAATTACTATTCCGTGCTGTTTCTTGTCATGAATCTCTTTCGCTTTATTTGCTATTTTCTTCCAATGTTTGGGTGTCATATCCTCAGAAGCCAATGAGAAAAGAGGTTCGGCGTTGATGTTTGCAATCTCGTCCAGTGCGCTGACTGAATTTACCAATTCTTCAGCAGTTATTGCCGGACTTACAGCTCCCGTTTTGTAATCGACGAAGGATGCAATAGTGCCCCCGGTTGCCAGTACGGAAATATCCCTCAGTCCTTTGTTCTTCTTTTTTTCAGGAAATTCTTTCTTGTTTTTCTTCGCCTTTGAAAGAATCGTCAATTCTGCCCCTTCTACAGAAACTCCAATATTATAGCCGTTGTCAAGTTTCAGGACCACGATATTACTTCCCGAAAAACTATGTCTAGGTAACAAAACCCCCTCGTATGTTTTTTTGTCTGTACTTATCCTGATGCGGTCATGGAACTTCGCGCCATTGTCGCTTATGAACTTTTCTGCCACCGTCGGCATGCTCCTTCAATCAAGCTAGGTTTATTACTATCATCCCCAGATGAGCCATCGTGGGTTTTCGGGATAGATTCCAGAATTTGAAAGAAACTGTTGGCCAGTGGGCCGATTCTGCTGGTGGCAGTTCTCTGGACCGTAAAATAGAGCGAAATCTTGCCGAAATGGAAAGCGGTACGGAAATTGAAAGGAGCGCCGCGGTGCAAGCTCTCGTAATTCAGGCCCAAACTGATGATAAGTGGGCCGATCCGATTATAACTTCTTTCCTAAGAGTATTGCCAGGTCAGCTGGCCTCTCCTCAGGAAGCGATTATTGACGGTTTGCTCGAACTTCGTAAAGTCAGAGTTTCACGCGAAGAGGAGATATTTGAAACAATTCAGGAGACCCTAGATAGCCCGTACCCAAGCGTCAGAAGCAAGGTGGTTGATATCTGGACACGTTTTTCTCTAAAATCCGACACCAAAACAAGCGACACCATCGCCGTCCTTTTCGAGATGCTAAGCGACGACGATAAGGACATTCGTTACCAGACACAGGAATCTTTGTCGAAGATTCTCCACAGCGTGCCCAAAGTGGCCTTACCTGAACTGAAGAATGCGCTGGCAGACGACGATTGGCGTGTCAAGTATCATTCGATTGTCCTCCTGACTGAATTTGCAAGAAAATATCCTGACCCCTCGTTGGCTTTGGCCCCTGAAGTCATTGTTGCTTTCGGTTCAGGCGAACGCCTGAAGGAAAGAGCTGCAGACTGTATAGGAATGCTCGGTCTCGCGAGTCCCGATGCAGTCAAGGCTTCAGTCCCTGGTCTCATCCAAGGTCTTGAAAGTAAATCGTCGGAACTCAGGAAAGCCTCTGCTACGGCACTGGGTAGAATTGGGAGTAAGGATGCAATGATTGTATATCATGCAGTACCTCGACTGGCCAAGGCCCTCAAGAATGAGGACTGGTACATTCATATTGAAGTTGTCAAAGCACTGGGCTACATCGGTTCGAACAAACCTGCTCTGGTCAAGCCACATTTAGGCATCATACGTAACCGCACGACCACCGGTGCTGATAGAAATATTTGTAAAGCGGCGGAATGGGCCCTCAAAAAAGCTGGCGGATCATAATGCCAGGTCAAGGACGGAGAGGTCGTAGCGACGCTTTCCAGAGACGTGCACGTAGGGAAGGCTATCGTGCCAGATCAGCCTACAAGTTGATGGACATCCAGAAGAAAAGCAAGATATTCAAGAAAGCCGATACGGTTCTGGATCTTGGAGCCGCACCGGGAGGCTGGTCCCAAGTAGCTCTCGAGCATGTTGGCGATGATGGGAAATTAGTAGGCGTGGACCTACAGCATGTTCTTCCCTTGAAGGGCGCTCAATTCATTCAGGGAGATCTCCGTGAACTGGAAACGAGGAAAGAACTGGAGAACCTCTTGCCAAGGGCCGACGTGGTTATATCAGATATGAGCCCTAATCTCTCCGGCAACTATTCTGTAGATCAGGCCCGTTCCGTGGAATTGTCGTCCTTAGCACTGGACATTGCATCGGAGAGAAAAGCCACTTCGTTCGTGGTCAAAGTTTTCGAAGGTTCAGACTTTCAAGATTTCCGTGAAGCCGTCATAGATGAGTTTGGTTCCGTCAGGACACTATCGCCAGAAGCATCGAGGAAGAAATCAAGCGAAGTTTATCTGATAGCTAAAAGGAAGCGATGAAACTGGCAGTTTTGTTCTCGGGAGGCAAGGATTCCTATCTTGCTCTGCAACACGCATCTCAGGAAAACGAGATAAGTTGTCTCTTGACCCTTCATTCAGAACGCGAGGACAGCTGGATGTTTCACACTCCAGCTATTGAATGGACCAGGACGCAAGCTGAGGCAATGGGGTTCCCCCATCTTGTGTCTAGAACAAGCGGTGTCAAGGAGAGGGAACTGGAGGATCTACATTCAATCATCAGGTCTGCAATTTCACAATACTCAATTGACGGAGTTGTCTCTGGAGCTTTGGCCTCAACCTATCAGTCTACAAGAATTCAAAGAGCGTGCAACGATCTAAACCTTTGGTGTTTTAATCCATTGTGGCAAAAGACACAAAAATCGTTGCTCCAGGAACTAATTGCAACCAATGTAGTATCCATCATAACGGGTGTCGCCGCAGAACCTCTGGATGCGACTTGGCTTGGCAGGAAGATCGATTCCAAATCTGTAGAGGAGCTGATTGCTCTGGAATCAGAATACGGTATAAATCCAGCAGGAGAAGGTGGCGAGATCGAATCATTTGTTCAGGATGCACCCTTGTTCAGACGATCGATAAAGATAGTCAAGTCAACAAAGCACTATTCCAATTTTGCAGGACGTCTGGAAATTAAAGAGGTGAAGTTAGAATGAACCATCTTCTGATATCCACTTGTAGCGAGAAATTGAGTGAAATGGAATTTGTTTCCCCTATTGCTAAGATAGTCAAGCCCGAATATTGCAAGGTTCGACACTATGCAGAATGCACTGAAAAGGACGTTTCTGGTGCCGATAAAATCATGATTTGCGGTACCTCACTACAGGACAATGCCTATCTGAATGATTTGAAGATATTTAAGAACCTCCTACTCGACTTTGAGAGGCCAGTTCTCGGCATTTGTTCAGGGATGCAGATAGTCTGTTCTCTTTTTGAGGATAAAATAATCGAAAATGTCGAGATTGGAATGATTGAGGTGAAGACTTTGGAACCCAATAGCCTCTGTCATGGAAAATTTCAAGCATATGCCCTCCACAATTTCTCGGTGGACCATTTGGACTTCTTTACAGTATTAGCCAGAAGCGAAACGAGTGTTCAAGCAGTCAAACACAAATCAAGAGAAATGTTCGGTGTGTCTTTCCACCCAGAGGTCAGGAACGAAAAAACTGTTGTAAATTTTTTACGAATCTAAAGTCCTTTGGCGCCGTTGACCACTTTGTTTGCGCTTAAGTTGGTGAAACCGACAACGCTTGCAATATCTTCCACGGATGCGGCTTTTAGTTCTTCCACAGTGTGGAATCCAGCATCATACAAATTCTCAGCTTTGACTGCACCGAGTCCCTTTATTGTGGATACAGCTTCGACAAATTCTGATTTTCCGCCACCAGGCCCTGCCGTTCCACCACTTTCAGGGAATTTCCCAGCCTGAATATCTCTCCACTCTTTTATCAGATCAGATATGGACTCGAGACTACTCACATTCAGGTTAAACCAACTATCTCTGGCGTGCAATGCACGTCTAGCCAGATCAAGTTCATCCTCCATTTCCTGCGTAATCGAAAGAAGTCGATCATATTTGCCAGTTTGATCCTTAATTGTCTCTTCCATTTCCTTGATTCTCGGACTATACTCTGCCTCGACCTTACTTTGCCTCTGCCTTTCCACGTCCAGTTCACGAATTTTAGCATCTCTCTCCCCGAGCAGTTCCTGCAACGAAGTGATTAGAGTACCCTTAGTTTCGATATCAGCTTCCAAAATATTAATTTGATCTAAAGATGCATTTAGATCCTTTTCCTGCTGTTCGTAAGCATCCCATAACTTTTCCAGTCTCTGTTGTTCTAGATTCAAACCAGTTTCAAGTTGGGCAACTTTACCCTCTGTTTCAGGATCCATGGTATTTCCTCCAGTCATCTGAACCGCGCTACCTGTTATATAATATGCTCTGTCGATTGCATATCGTGGTGTTGGAAGTAGGTAGTGGCCGTTTGAAAGAAGGAGACATTACCGAGCTAATGTCTTTGATAGGTCCCAATTTTGCTTTGATTGAGTCTGGAAAAGTGTGTGGACCTCAGCATCTCAACCAGAGTGCCCGTCTCGCCAAAAAGGCCCACGAAGGCAAATATAACCTGTCCAAGGACCGTTCAACTGAATTGTTGCTATACCTAACTGCCCAGAGACAGATTTCAAAGGCAATTGAGATTGCAGGAGTCAATGCCAGCACCAAGACTGTAGCCTGGGTCGCTTTTGATCAAGTACCAGCCCATCTGTCAGATCTGCTGGAGCTCGACGAGTCAGTGATTTCACATACAGATTTTGACTATTCCACCCTAGGCCTCGACGAGGATGTTCTTGAGAGACTTGATTTTGATGAAAAACAGAAGATAGTCATGACCCGTACCGCCACACTTCCAGTCCAGTCACGGTAGAAAGTCAAAAGTTTTATCAACCAAAGCAAGTATAGATTAGCATGAGTAACTCAAAACTTATCGAGAAACTTAATGGTGGGCTTGCATGGGAGCTACGGGCAGAAGCCCTTTACTCTCATTACTCTGCATATGTAAAAGGTATCAATCGCCTTCACTTAAAAGAATTTTTCGACGAAGAAGCTAGCGAGTCGCATACCCATGCCAACGCGGTCCGATCAGCTATAGTTAAATTAGGTGGTGTTGCGGTGACTGAGCGTGACTCGACCAAGATTGTTCACGCTACGGATTACAAAGTAATGTTGAGAGAGGCCCTCAAGACCGAGAAAAAAGCAGCATCAGGTTATGAGGATGTATTGTCTCTGATCAAAGACGATGAAGAGATGTACGATTCAATCGAACAAATCTATTTCCAGGAACTCCGTTCCGTCGAGGAAGTGACCCAGTTAATGTAGGGAAAGAGGGGCTGTAGCCCCTCGCCCCATTAGTTCTTTTTTTTGTTAATCCAGGAGGTTGTCCTTGATTGCCCAACCTATGAAGGCTCCCAAAACAGACCCAACGAATCCGTAGTACCAAGTTCCAGCGTCTCCACCATCTATGGTTATAGCAATAAAGCTACCTAGATCTACTCCGGGGTTTACAACACCAAATCCATCTGCTATCGCAGTCACAAGGAATAAAGTCCCCCCAACAGCCCATGGATCTTGTGTAGATAATAGGGCCATCACGAAGAAAGCCGTCCCCACCATCGCCGCAGTCAGCATGAATATATCACCTTCGACTACACTAAATTTGCCTGCCAAAGCCATTGCGCCGACTAGAGCTCCAAGAACTTGACCACCCATGTATGCCATTGCATCGTCTTGACTGGTCTTGCCAGACATCATGGTTCCGATAGTCACCGCGGGATTGAGGTGGCAACCAGATATAGGCCCAAATATGTGCATCAGGACCATGAGGGTCATACCAAGCGCTAAAGCGCCTGCAAAACCCCCACCAAGCTCTCCAAAGGCCCCGAGACCTATGAAGACTAAAAAGAACGTCCCCATGAACTCGGCACCTACGGTTTTCCAGTTTGTTTCTTCAAACATGGTTTGTACACCGAAGCATCTTCCCAAATACTAGTATATATACCTTTGGCCAATATATCGTCTAAAAACTATTTAGTGTTCCACCTTTCTAGAAAATAGACATAACGGCGATGCCTTTGTTTTTAATAGGTACTTTTTCGATGCAGTCGCTGTGATACCAATTGCAAGCCCGCAGATGGGCTCCGAGGAGAGAGCGGCAGTCGATAGAGTCTTGCGTTCTGGAACAATTGCTCAAGGTCCTGAAGTGTCCTTTTTCGAGGAAGAATTTGCAACTATGTGTGGTGTAAAATATGCTATTGCCACGAACAATGGCACTACAGCTGGCCATTTGGCCATGCTGGCTAATGACATAGGCCCAGGGGATGAAGTTATAACAACCCCTTTCACGTTTTTTGCGACGGCTTCAGTGATTATGATGGCTGGTGCCAAACCCGTTTTTGCAGACGTGGAAGAAGATGGCTTCACCTTGGATCCCATTCAAGTCACACAATCCATTACAGGCAAGACCAAGGCTATCCAGCCAGTGCATTTGTATGGTGAATTAGCGAACGTCCCGACCCTAATTGAGATTGCCGAGAAAAATAATTTACTCTTGATTGAGGATTCTGCTCAGGCACATAATGCACAATCTTGGGGAGGACGGGCTGGAAGCTTTGGCGAAACAGGCTGGTTCAGCTTTTATCCTACCAAGAATATGACAACCTCCGAAGGCGGAATAATCACTACGGATGATTCTGCAATTGCCGAGCGTTGCAGGGCAATGAGAGCTCATGGAATGACAGCTCAGTACCAGCACACCGAATTCGGATATAACTACAGAATGACAGATATATCAGCTGCAATCGGTCGGGTACAGTTGTCTAAGCTGGATGCTTTTAATCTTCGTCGTCGTGAAATTGCAAATCGTTACAATGAAACTTTAGCAGAGCACGTGCAGATTCCCGAGGATCGTCGAGGTCACGTTTTTCACCAGTATACCATTCGTTGCGAGCAACGTGATCAGCTACAGAGCCATCTCAGGGAGAACGGAGTAGGCACAGGAATCTATTATCCAAGCTTGTTGTATCACTACTCGCCAATGTCAGATCTGAAAATGCCCTGTCCTAACGCTGAACGCTTGGTTAGTGAGGTCCTAAGCCTTCCAGTCCATCCTGGCCTTACAGATGAGGACGTTTCAGCAGTTATTGAGGCCACAACCTCATTTTTCAAGTGATTAATCAAGAATTTTATCATTTATACCATACACCCACATAGATTATTGGCAAAACTTTATACATTTTTCTTAATTGGGTGAAACGGTAATTGATTTTGACTAACCAAATCCCGCGAATAGGAAAATCCGCACCATTGTTCGAGGGTGAGATAGTCAAGTTCGACTCTAGGAAAAAAGAAATACTCTTCGATAAAGTTTCTCTGATTAAAATTATTGAAGACAAACGCTGGACCGTCCTATTCTTCTATCCTCGTGATTTCTCTAGCTTGTGTCCGACGGAATTGCACTCATTTAATCGCCGTATCAAGGATTTTGAGAAAGCCAATTGCATGCTTATTGGCTGTTCAACGGACTCAAAATATACACATAAGGCCTGGATGGAAAGGCCCCGTACGAAGGGAGGTATAGACAAATTGTCTTATCCTCTTTTGGCCGATCCGTCTCTGAAGATATGTAATTCATACGGTGTTTTGGACAAGGAACCAGGTCAGGCTTTCCGTGGGACATTTATCATAGATGAGCAAGGTTATCTAAGATCCATTACAGTAAATCCGCCGTACATCGGTCGCAACGTCGACGAAACGGTCAGGACCCTTCAAGCCTTGCAGTCCGGAAAGCTTTGTCCAGCAGGGTGGAGACCAGGCAGAAAAACACTTTAATTAGCATTAGATTAATAGACGACAAAAACACATTTTAAGAGGTATGTTTAAAACCCCCTTTATAGTTGTATCCTAGATAGTGCTATGGCTTCAAAATCGGAGGATTATAAAGCAGACCAGATACAGGTTTTGGAAGGCCTTGAAGCCGTACGTAAAAGGCCGGCAATGTACATCGGTTCAACGGGCGAGCCCGGTCTTCACCATCTGGTATACGAAGTAGTTGACAATTCGGTTGATGAGGCTATGAATGGACACTGCGATACCATAGACATCATCCTTCATTCCGATGGCTCTTGTTCTGTTAAGGACAATGGTCGTGGAATTCCTATTGACAATCATCCGGTTCACAAGGTACCTGCCGTCGAGATTGTTATGACCAAACTACATGCAGGTGGCAAATTTGATAGTGATACTTACAAAGTGTCCGGTGGCCTCCATGGAGTTGGCGTATCAGTTGTGAATGCACTTTCTCTGTGGACTAAAGTTGAGATTCATCGCGGGGGTGGGATATATGCCCAGACATACAAAAGAGGCACTCCAGATGGCAAGCTCAAGAAAGTTGGAGACAGCGGTGAACACGGTACGACCGTTAGGTTCCTTCCTGACAAGTCAATCTTCGAGACAATAAAATTTGATTATCAGACCTTGCGTAACCGTCTTCGCGAACTAGCCTATCTAAATGCTGGAATTAGAATAACTCTTACCCAAGAGGATGGTAAATCTCAAAAATTCTACTATAAAGGCGGAATCTCACAATATGTTACTTTTCTGAACAAGGGCCGAACAGCTTTGATGAGCGAACCCTTGTACGTGAGTGGAGAAAAGGACCATGTCCAAGTTGAAGCTGCACTTCAATGGACTACGGCCTTTCGAGAAAATATCCATACTTTTACGAACAATATAGCCACTAGAGAGGGTGGCACCCATTTATCAGGCCTGAGGACGGCTCTCACTAGATCCATAAACAATGCCGCACGTAAAAGGAATCAATTGAAGGAGAAGGACTCGCCTCTGGATGGTAATGATGTCCGGGAGGGTCTGACGGTGGTGCTTTCCATAAAGGTGCCCGACCCCCAGTTCGAAGGCCAAACAAAGACCAAACTTGGAAATTCAGAGGTAAAAGGCATTGTTGATACAGTCATGACAGAGTCCCTATCAAATTTCTTTGCAGAGAATCCATCAGACAGTCAAATCATCATTTCAAAGTGTATTCAGGCATTTCAGGCTAGAGAAGCGGCAAAGAAAGCCAGGGACCTAACACGTCGCAAGGGCATTCTAGAAGGAGGGGGTCTTCCTGGAAAGCTGGCCGACTGCCAGAGCAAAGATCCGTCTGTTTCAGAGCTCTTTGTTGTGGAGGGTGATTCTGCAGGAGGTACGGCCAAACAGGGACGTGATCGTACAACTCAGGCAATTCTACCATTGAGAGGAAAAATCCTAAATGTTGAGAAATCACGTATTGACAAGATCTTGGCAAATACAGAGGTAATGGCCTTAATCACTGCAATGGGTTGTGGATGTAGTATTGACGATGCTGAGGATAGTGAGGAGGGAGATTTTGAATTGAACAATGCCCGATATCATAAATTAGTCATAATGACTGATGCGGATATTGACGGCGCCCATATACGGACATTGTTGTTGACCTTCCTTTACCGCCACATGAAAGATCTGATTAAGGCAGGATACGTTTACATCGCCCAACCGCCTTTGTACAAGGTCACAAAAGGAAAGAAGATAGAGTATGCCTACAACGATCCCCAGTTAAATAAAATCATTTCCAAATTTGGTTCTGGTTGTGGAGTACAGCGTTACAAGGGCCTTGGTGAGATGAATGCACAGCAGTTATGGGAAACAACCATGAATCCAAATCATAGAACTATTCTTCAGGTCACTATAGAAGACGGGGCAAAGGCAGATGAGGCATTCAGCGATCTCATGGGAGATGATGTCCAGAAACGTCGGGAATTCATAGAAGCCAATGCTACAGCTGTGGCAAATCTGGATATTTAGGAAAGTTCTTCCATGACTTTTGGGAATGCTTCCACGAATCTTTCTATTTCCGGTGTCGGGATTGAGAAAGAGACTCTGATAAACTTGTCTCCGAATCGAGCAGATACGTAATTTCCGGCCCTTACAAAAATATCATTTTCGTACAAAAGTTTGTCCTGAACGTCCTGCGGGTTGGCTTTGTGCTCTGCAATGTCGATAACCATCATGCTGGCTGCAGACGGATAAACTGGTAATTCAGCCCCGTCAACCTTGTCAACTGCGTTTTTTATTAATCTCTGATTCTTCACTGCCGTATCTACCAATCCAGGAAGCCAGTCCGGTTTTGTCTCTAGAGCTGCAATTGCGGCTCTCTGGCCGACAACATTTATTCCCAGATCAGAAACCATGGTACCTCTGATATCGCTGATGAAATCTTTGGGACCCACCAGGGACCCGACTCTGAGTCCTGCTAATCCACAATTCTTCGAGACGGAATATGCGGTAATGGTCTTCTCAGGTAGTAAATTTGCAGCCAAGGTATGTTCTGGTGCAAAATCTCGATATGTAATATCATCTATGACCCATAAATCGTGATCCTCAGCTACCTCACAGATAGCTCTTTTCTCATTTTTGGGATAGGTGCTACCCAGAGGATTTATCGGATCTATCAGGAATATTGATTTGCTGTTCGGCGTTATTGCTTCTTTGATGTCTTCAATGTCAAATCTGTAATCTCCATGATAGATGGGTATGTCTGTGCATTTTGCCCCGCCTATTTTGGCAAATTTGTGAACGACAAAGTATGATGGGTCCGATGTAATCATTTCGCTCCCCCTTGGTTGCATATACCTCATCAGGCAATACAGTGCCTCGGTACCTCCATTGGTTATGTGTAGGTCTTGATCTAGCAATCCTAGATCTTCTAGTATGAGATTCCTTAATTGAGGTAATCCGGAGGCTAGCGGATATTTGGTATATTCGCGTTCCTCAGTCGTCTTTCTTATCGCCTTCTGGATTGCAGTGTGAGTAGGTAAGTGGTTCGTGTTCTGCGACATCCAAACAACATTCTTGTTGGTATGTGCATAATCGAAATCCTTACCCATGTTTTCGCATGTGGCCTAAAGCTATTAAGCTTGGGCTCATCGCTCTAGAGGGCAGTGATTCATAAAATGTCAAATGAACTATTTTCCCGTTTAATCTCAAATCAGTTGTTTCCCAATTTAACATGGTTGAGATCCATAGGATTTGAGTTCTGGATGGTTAGTTTCACCCCTTTTTTCATCGGTTATGTTGTCGGGGCAAAGGTACTTTTTGATTTCGATCTATTTTACGGTTTTGCAATTGTTGCGCTTTTAACATCCTCTACTTTTTTACTGAACCACATTTGTGACTTGGAATTTGATCGAAAGAATCCTCGAAAGGAATTCAGCTTGCTTGTTCGCGGTTCTATAACTGTTAGGCAAGCATGGTATCTTTTCTGGTTTTTCCAAACTTCATGTTTGATTATGTCTTTGAGATACAATTCCGAGTTTATTTATTGTATCCTTGGTTTGACATTTATTTCATTTGTTTACAATCTTGAACCTTTTCGTCTCAAGACCAGACCAGGTATTGATATAGTTTGTAACGGCATAAGTTTAGGTTTCTTGCTCCCGCTAGCAGCCTGGTCTATTAACCAATCCGCTATTGATTTCCCTCGTCTATATTTCTTCGCTACATTCTGCTATCTGATGGCATTGTATTGCCCTACTATGGCTGTTGATTTCGATTTTGATCGTAAGTCGGGCATCAATACATTCGCAACGAAGTTTGGTGCCATTTTCACAATGCGCCTTTCTTGGACCTTCACGATTATCGGCGTGCTAACTCTACTTTACTGCGGTTTCTTAGAGATTTTTCCGTGGAATTACAAGCTTCTTTTGTGGACAGGGTGGATTCTTCCCTTGGAAATAATAATTCATTATGTATATTTGCCAATTAATTCGCAACCAACATATGAGACTGTTGCCAAGGGCTCTATCATTTTGGCAACCGTCGAGGCAGTTGCAACTCTTTTTTTCTTTATTATCTTTCTGGATTTGATACCTATTGATTAACGAAACCCATGACTTTCTTGCATTTGGAACAGGAAACTGCAATTATTCTTCCCGCATTCCTCTGGTTTCCACCTGCACCTTCAGACGTAAAGTCAACGATCTGAAATCTGTAGGTGTTATCCTCGACTCCTATATCCTTACTGCACGATGGACATTTGGAGGGTCCGTCCGGGTCGTCGTTCTTTGAGCTGAACATGAGTAGCTAATTACGTACGTTATATAACACTCTTCCATTATAAAGGTCCGTTGATCCAATGCCTGATTTGATGATTATTGGAACTGCCCATGTCATAGATCTGGAGCGTCCGCTTGAAATATATATTCGGGAATTTGGGCCAGATGCCGTAGCGCTGGAACTGGATAGAGAAAGATGGTTTGCCCTCAATTCTGATAAAAGAGATTCCAAGGGGCCTATTTTTCTGAGGGCATTGTCGCGCTTACAAGAATACTTAGGAGATACTTTTGGCAGTTCGCCAGGTTCGGAGATGCTAGCAGGCGCAAAAATAGCAAGAAGTCTTGGCGCTCAGGTTAATCTGATAGACAGACCAATACTTCCAACTCTTAAGGAAGCATGGAGAAACATGCCATGGAATGAATTCTGGAATTTGATTGCAGACAGTTCTATCTCCTTTGTAGGAGGAGGAGACCTTAATCTCGATCAGAGTATGAGCACCGGTGACTTCTCAAAAGAGTTGGAAGAATTCTCTAAACGTTATCCGTCTATTAAAGCCCAGCTGATTGATCGACGCGACACATACATGTCAGTGAATTTGGTAAAGCTTTTCCGAACAAAAAAATACAATAAGATAGTTGCCATTGTTGGAGAAGGCCATCTGGAGGGAATCAATCGATGTCTCTCGTCTCTGAACCCAAGAATAGTGAAACTTAGTGAACTACTGCAACAGAAGAGCAACAGCGTTTCCTTTTCAATAGAAGTCTAGAAGTTGTAATTAATGGCGAGTCGATAATCCCAGTTAGCCTGAACTGGTGTTCCGTTGTTAGTAAAGGTAATTGTGACTTGGTATTCTCCTAATTCTACTCCATTCCCCTCATTGTCATAAAATGCAGTGTCCCAACTAGTAGTCTCACCTCCACATCCTATACTTCCTTGATTACTACCGATTTCATTTCCTGAAGAATCCTGAACAGTAATTGAATAATCAAGCCCTCCAACGCCGACACATCCGATCTCACTGAATTCTATTTCTACAGAGGATACGAATATCTCGACATCCAGATTGTAATTTTCATCACTATTCTGAACAACAAGTGTTCCATCCTGACCTTCATCTACGTAATCTTCTGGAACCACTTGCAAGATTCTGGTTATTGTTCCAGTTTCATCATTCTCGTCTACTACTACTAAAGTGACATTGTAGTAACCTCCAGAAGACCATGAGTATTCAGTTGAGGATTCATTTGTGGTCCTTTCGATTCCATCACCAAAATCCCATTTGTATTCCTTTATTTCTCCGTCAGGTCCACTGGAATCGCTGGCATCCAGAGTGATATTGGAGTTGGCTCTGACCTTTTCCACTTCACTTCCACTATCCTTGAATACAAATTTAGCAGTTGGCCCAAGCGACTTTATTTCAATGCTCTTTGTGGCAGATCCCTCTTGCCCATTTCCGTCCTCAACAGTCAATTTTACATTGTAGGTTCCGGCCTGTCCCCAGCTGTGCTGAGGTGATTTTAACGACGAAGTCTGGTTGTCACCAAAATCCCAAAGATAATCGAGAGCTCCACCTTCTGGATCGTAAGAGTCCTCACCAGAGAATTGTATAGATTCCCCAGTAAAGACCGAGTTCGTGTCAACTTCGATTGAAGCTATGGGTGGCAAATTCGTCACCGAGAAAGAGTGCGTAACTGAACTCGCCTCACCGTCAGGGTCCTCAACTGTAAGCGTAACACGATAGTCGCCTTCATCTAGCTCCATTTCGAATTTACTCTGTTTGGAAGCAGGGTAGGTTGGTCCATCTGCATCGCCCAAGTCCCAGTTGTATGACAATATGTCGTTGTCAGGATCGCTACTGGCCATACCGTTGAATGCCACTTCTTTTCCTTCTGAGTAAGCCCCTCCGTTGCTCGGAGTAGTTATTGTAGCAATAGGTGGCCGGTTACCCGGTTCGACACTTATCACGACTATGTCCTGACTTGTAAGCCCGCCAGGGTCCCTGACCATCAATGTAAGTACCAAATCATTTCCAGGAGTGTCAACGGTAACCAAATCTGACATTTTGGTGCTCAGATCAGTAGGACTTCCCAGACCCGATAACGTCCACATGTACTGTAGTTCGTCCCCGTCTGGGTCTGTGGACGCAGATCCATCAATTTGGAACGGCTCTCCAGCTTCCATTACCGATGCCTGCCTTGGCATCAGGATTAGAGCCTCAGGAGCGCGGTTGGTTTCACCGTCTTCGCTATCATCAAGGCATCCACCAAAGCACATCATGACGACCGTGAAGGTTGCGACCAGCACCTGAATCTTCCGCATCGGTAGCCCTAGATTGACCATGTCTTAAGAGTATCTGCTACGTTCAGATTGCTAAACTGTTACGGATAGGTTTTTTCGCGCCACATGCCTCGCAGTGTAGAATCAGAGTTCTTGCACTTCTTAGAAAAGAGGTGTCAGGTCGGCTACATTCTTGACATACGACGAAGGTATCAATGTAAGAGCTGATTCGCTCTTTGATCTTTTTTTCTGGAACTCTTCCTTGAAGCACCAGTCTCCGGTTATTGATTGAGCCTGCAGTTCCCAGTTCCTGTAGTAGAAACTTGTAGAGATGATTCTCATCCCTTCTCAAGGTATCAATTATCTCAGTAAAATTCCGGATTATAGTTTTTTTAGTTCCTTCATGGAGTACATCAGGGACTGGTGGCCTAAAACGCTCTGCACTGCTCATGACGTCCTCCAAACCTTCTCTGGCCCTATCCAGCAATTTTTGATAGTCTAAATCCACAGTCTCCCAAATAGTCCCTTTGTAAAGGTTTTTGCTAAGGCTTTCTTAGAAATCCGTAGACGAGTCCCAAGGAATATCCAAAGTGCTGAATGAACAATACTAAGGGGGCGTACCCCGCCTGTTTGAATTTTCCAGTCTGATAACCTACAAGAATTCCTGCCAGCCCCAATATGACAAAGTAGAGTCCGTTCAGGAACAGGGGGACAAGGATATCAAGTTCCCCAATCACAGGCATTTCCAGTTCTAGATATGATATGGAATAAAGTGACATTAGGACTATGAAGGCCAGCACAAAAGTGAAGTGCCGAATATCAAAACTTTCCGGATGCATCCGCGTGACCTGAGCTCTTGTCTTTCCATAGTTGAACATCTGTTTGAGAAAGGCAGTAGGTCGAGCTCTACGGTGATGCCAGACAACAACATCCGGCGAGTACAGAATTCTGTATCCCGCTTTTTTCAGCCGGATGTCAAATTCTACGTCCTCACCAGGCCACAGATTCTCATGAAACTTAATTTCTTGGACTGCGCTTTTTTTGATTAGGTAGTTGCAGGTGGGGTTGTGCGCGATCTCTCTGGCTTTGGAGTGCCCAACAGTATATCTAAACGAAAACAGGAACTTCGAACCGAATATTCGACCAACGGCCTTGGCAAAGGGCAATTCTTCTTTTGGAGTATAATTTGGACCACCCACTCCCACGTAATTTTCATTTTCAGAAAGGTGTTTTAGACCGTTCCTGATCCAGTCTTCTCTTAGAATAGTATCATCATCGGTAAATGCGATTATACTTCCTTTTGCGATTCTGGTACCCATGTTTCTTTTTTGCCCGGCGGGTACGGGTTTATATTCCACATTTACATCTATACCTTCATCCTTTGCCCTTTTCGAGTTCTTTTCCAGTAGTGAGGTCGGTTTGTCCCCAATAAGTATCAATTCAAATTTTTCTTTAGGGTAGTCGAGTCCAGTTACACTTTCTACCAGCCCTTTTATGAATTTGACTTCGCCCGTGGTAGGTATTACAATCGATACAAATGGTTCAGTTTCCAAGGTATTGCGTCCTTTGGTTAGTCTGATTGAATATCCTCATATAAAATACTACTCAATTCCTTCCTTAACCCTTTAGCGAGTTTGAAATCTTGCAATTCCAGACAAGATATGCGCTCACCATAGATAGTTAAAGTAAGTAGTTACTAGGATTGCGTGGACCAGTTCCCTACACAGCACAGCCGATTCGAGACCCTGATGCGTTTTCGCGTCCGCGAGGTCCTTCTAGTTTCCAGTCCATATGACCATTTCACTCTGGAAGAGGATGGAAGGATAAATGAGACTATTCTGCTTGAATACAAGCAATTGAGTCTTTCGTCAGCACCCCGTATCACCCATGTAACCACTGCCGAGGAGGCTCTTCAAGAATTGAGGGAAAGACATTACGATCTGGTAATCACCATGTCTAGAGTTGGTGAAATGCTGGTTCATGTCTTTGGTAACAAAGCCAAAGAAATTCAGGAAGATATCCCTGTGGTTTTGCTTGCCTATAACACTCGCGAATTGGCATTGTTCAAAAAAAGCCAAGGTATCGATCTGGTTTTTGTCTGGTCTGGCAATTCCCAGATTTTTTTTGCCATAATAAAAATTATAGAGGATTTAAGAAATGTAGAGGAAGACACCGCCACGTCCGCTGTTCCAGTTATACTGCTAGCTGAGGATTCAAGACGCTTCTATTCCCTGTTTCTCCCCCAGTTGTATCAGGAATTGATGAAACAGACAGGTAGTTTGGCCGGTGAAGGTCTTAGTCTGCATCACAAGGTTCTGAGACGAAGAGCCCGTGCTAAGATTCTACTTGCAACTGACATGGAACAAGCTCAGCACTTCTACAAGCAGTACTCGAAGCACATTATTGGATTGATAACGGATGCAGGCTATCCCTGGAAAGGAGAGCACAATCCTAAGGCAGGTTCTGAACTTATAAAACTCGTTCAGAAGGACAATAATGACATCCCAATTATAATGCAATCTTCTCTACCTGAGAATAGGAAGATTGCCAAAAAACTAAATGCTGATTTTCTGGACAAATCCGATTCGGGATTGCTAAAGGGAATTAGGGCCTTCATGCGCGAAAAAATGGGTTTTGGCGACTTCGTGTTTCGTGATTCTGATGGCAACGAAGTTGGCAGGGCCAAGGATATTGAAGAGATGATAGACCTTCTTCCTTACATCGATTCCGATTCATTGAGATATCATGGAGAGCGTAACGACTTTTCACGCTGGTTCAGAGCTCGTACAGAATTTGATCTGGCAACTGCACTTCGTCCGAAGCAAGTCGGTGATTTTGAGGATATAGAAGAGGTCCGATCGGTTCTTCTCGCAATGATGCGTGATTTCCAGAGGCAACACCAAAGAGGGGAGGTGGCTGACTTCTCGCTAAAAGTATTGGACATTGGTCGCGACTTCCTAAGAATTGGTGGTGGATCATTAGGAGGTAAAGGCCGAAGCCTTGCTTTTTTTCATTCTCTTCTGGCGTCATCTGACCTTTCATCCGAATTTCCAGATATCATGATTAGCGTCCCTCCCTGTGCCGTTGTCGGAACGTCCGTTTTTGATGAATTTATGAGGAATGAACGGGTTTCTTCCATTGCCTATTCAGATACGTCACAGATTGATGACAAAGATATAGCTAAAGAATTCTTGAAAGTGGATCTGCCGGATTCGATTTACGAGGACATAAAATCTTTCTCGGACAGGATAGAGTATCCCGTCGCGATTCGTTCGTCAAGTTTGCTCGAGGATTCTCAGCACCAGCCGTTCGCAGGAGTCTATGAGACCTATATGCTTTCCAACAATCATCCAGACCCGAAGGTCAGGTTACAGAATATCTGCGACTCCATAAAGTTGGTATATGCATCGGTATTCTACACGAACTCGAAATCATATATTGCCTCAACACCCAACAGTATAGAGGAGGAAAAAATGGCCGTCGTAATTCAGCAGGTAGAAGGACAGAAGCACGGGAATGCCTTTTACCCTACCTTTTCCGGAGTTGCTCGTTCAAGAAATTTTTATCCTCTTGGTGACGCTTTGCCTGAAGAAGGAGTGGTTGCAGTGGCTTTAGGTCTGGGAAAGGCAGTCGTAGAGGGCGAAAAGGTCTTCAGGTTCTCTCCCAGCCATCCTGAACAACAGTTTCAGTTTGCAACAACTGAAGATTACCTGAGTTCATCACAGAGAGAATTTTGGGCCGTCGACATGTCAAAGACCGAAACTGAGTTAGACACCCAGGCATCGAAAAATCTATCTCATCTGGATTTGTCAAAAGCTGAAATGGATAGGCAATTGCATCCCATAGGCTCCGTTTATTCACCGGAGAATGATGCAATTTATGATGGATTATCAAGGAGCGGAGTAAGGCTGGTAACTTTCGCGGGCGTCACTAAACATGAACAGTTCCCCCTGTCCGGCATTATCAATTTTTTCTTGAGAGTAGCCGAGGCTGGTTTCAGTGGCCCCGTCGAAATTGAATTTGCAGTTACGTTGGATTCATTGTCAAAGTCGAAACGATTCTCATTCTTGCAAGCCCGTCCCCTAGTATGGGAACCTATTGACATCGAGGTTGATATTGAGAGTCAGGAGGGAACGCTGATTTGCCGTTCAGACAGTTCCCTAGGAAATGGCTTAATAGATGATATAAGAGATGTAGTATACATTCATCCTAGTGATTTTGCAAGGGGCGAAACCGAAGAGATAGTTGAAAATCTGGAGAAATTGAACACTGACTTGATAAGTTCAGGAAATCCATATTTGTTAGTTGGTCCAGGTCGTTGGGGTTCAACAGACAAATGGCTGGGAATTCCCGTCCGCTGGGCCCAGATATCAGGTGCCTCCACAATTATAGAATGCGAGATGAGCGATTATCCTGTCGAGGCCTCGCAAGGAACCCACTTCTTCCAGAACATAGTTTCGTTTGGTGTTGGATATTTGACTTCTAAATCATCTGATATCGAATGGGATGTCTTGAGTAAACAGGAACTGAAAGGGGAGTATGGCCCGATTAAACATGTTAGGTTTTCCAATCCTTTAAACGTTATGCTGGATGGGCAGACAAGTAAAGCGGCCGTTGTTACAAGAGACTGATTATTCCCAGTATACTACCTCTATTTTGATAGTATACTCAGACTCACCTGTTCTTTCATGGTCAACAACTGCCGTCCAGTCTCCGAGTTCGCTTGCATCATCAAACCAGGCACGGTCTGTGCTATTGTAATAGTCTAGTTCTATTGTATTTACCTGTTCGGTATCTCCATTGTCATGTGTTGTATTACTCTCAACATTTTCGTTTTCTTCATCATCTGGATTTATTTCCTGAGTCGTATTGTACAGGTATAGATCCAGATCCCGTGTGTGAACCGAGTTGGTTTCGTATTCCAGCGTCACCCTGATGTATCTTGCCGGAAGTCCGTACACTTGGACCAAATGCTCTTGCATATCTGAATCAATGGTCCGCGTACTACTGTATTCGTAGTTGATGCGGAGTTCCACACCGTCTGAGTAATCAGATTCGTCACTTTCTCCCATCTCATTTGTTATCCTGACTCTCACAGTGTATTTTCCCGAGTAAAAATCCCACGAGATTTCAGGTTCCGTGGTTTCTTCATCTGGATTGAAGCCATCAATAGGGTCGTAGGAGAAGTCCCATTCGAATTTTGTTATTGAGCTGTTTGATACTGAATCCGTAGCTGAAAAAGTGAAAGTCACCTGCTCCTCACCAGCTACCGAGTCCGTTTCGTCACTAGTGGTTACTATTGCCCTTATGTCGCTCGTGGGCTTTTGAATGGTAACTTTGACGGTTGCTGTGCTGAAATCATTTCCATCTGTAACAGTGAGTGTTACAGTGTAAATTCCTTCGTTTTCGTATGAATGTGTAATTTTACCATTTTTCGTTATGTCACCGATTATGCCTTCATCCTTGTCATCATTTTTATCAAAATCCCAGAAATATTCAAGAATATCACCGTCTGGATCATTGCTACCTTTGCCGGTGAATGTGATTTCTTCATTTGGTTCAAAATTAGACCCACCTTCAGAGTTTGCAACAGCCTGTGGAGCTCCGTTTTCATTGTTTTCATCAAGAAAATCCAGGCATCCCGAAAAGAGAAGGATTCCTGCAACCAGAAAAGGTAGGCATCTCATGCGGGCTAATCTTAGTATGGTATTATAAATCAGTTTAGCTTTCGGCCTCTGCAGCTGCCTTCCTCGATTCTTTGATTCTTTCAGCAGCTTCACGCCTTGCCATTCTTTCCTGGCGCCTTGCTTCAACACGTTCCATTATCAGTTTCATGTACATGGCGTCGTGTTCCATGAGTGGCGAATCAGAGATAGTTATCACATTATAGTTATTTTCTAGGATAACCTCTGCCAGATATTCAAATTTGATTTCACCCTTTTTGATTGGAGAATAGTGCCTCTCATTGCCTTCCGTATCAAATTCAACGCCCGAGAAGTGAGTGTAGAATTTTTTCAAACCCAAGGCTTTCTCGAAGAAATCGAATACGCGTTTGAAACTTTCACGATCATTCAGCCAGCGATTTCCTCTGGCGTGTAGATGTGGCCAGTTGATAATGGGCTGTATACCCTTCACTTTACGGCAGCCACTTCTCTAATACTCCCAAAAAGGTCTGGTTTTCCAGACAGTTCGACACCGATTTGAGGACTGTAATTGTTGGCATAGTAATGGTTGCGCATGTCTCTGAATATTGGTATGAGCGTTTTGAGTGCCTCTTCAGATGAAATTCCATGATAGGGTCCAATGTGCGTAACTACATTTCTGGCCCCAATCATGCTCCCGACCTCGCCAGCGAATTCAAGGAATTTTTTCGACTTGTTGCGCATGTATCCGTTACCCAGAAAATCCATGTAGTAAGGAGCGTGAATTGCCATATGAATATCTAATGACTGCGCGATTTCGCCCAGTTCTTCGAAGTCCTCCAATTCATCGACATACTTGCCTCTCACCAATTGGATTTCCATACAATGCAAACCTAGAGCATGTATGTCTTCAATTCCGTCTCTGATAGTCCTTCCCTTGCAGGAAAGAGGTATTCCCGCTGGCCCAAACCTAATCATGTTCGTCTCGGATTGAATGGTCCTATAATTACTATTGGTCGTTTTTTGACTCTTTCTACATTTTTTAGCTAACCTCTGGTCTTTTTGTCTAAGTTTTTAATGGTCCCTCTTCTCGCGCTCTGTGAATGCAAAAGCCTTGGAAAAGAAATGGCGGAAAAAATGGGAAGAGGCCAAGCTGTTCGAATCAGAGCCGAAGGAGGATCAGGAGAAGTACTTCGTAAATTGCCCTTACCCTTACATGAATGGCTATCTGCATTTGGGACATGCATTCACTTACCTTAGAGCAGACATGGTTTCCCGCTATCAAAGAATGAAGAACAAGAATGTACTGTTCCCTTTCGCTTTTCATTGCACGGGCACTCCAATTGTGGCTGCCGCTCAAAGAGTCGAGGAAGGCGAAGAAGGGCAGATTAGCGCGCTAAAGCAGATGGGCCTAAGCCAGAACCTCATCAAAAAATTTTCAAATCCAGAAGAATGGACAAAATATTTTCCTGAAAAATCAATTGAGGACCTTAAAAACTTTGGTACATCCATCGACTGGAGGCGCAGTTTCATCACAACCAGCTTGAACCCGCCTTATGATAGATTCATACGTTGGCAGTTCAATAAGCTGTTGGCTGGAGAGTATCTGATTAAAGGCAGTTTTCCAGTTGTTTGGTGCCCCAAGAGAGAAACAGTTGTGGGCGATCATGACCGACTTTCAGGCGAGGGTGAAACTCCACAAGAATATACATTGCTGAAGTTCAAGGGAGAAGATCATTTTCTCGTTGCGGCAACCTTGCGCCCCGAGACTGTTTTCGGTCAAACCAACATTTGGATTGATGGGAAGGGTACCTACACCAAGGCCAAAGTAGGCAATGAAACCTGGATAATTTCGCAAAAGATGCCATTCAAGCTTAATCTCCAGGGGCACGATATCGAGGAACTGGGAGAAGTTCAGGGCCAGGATCTGGTTGGCCAGAAATACGTAGCACCCCATATTGATAGCGAAGTAATGGTTCTTCCATCCAAGTTCTGTGACGCTTCAATAGGTTCAGGAATTGTGACTTCCGTACCAAGCGATTCGCCAGACGATTATCAAGGACTTGCCGACCTGCAGAAGTCTGCTTCAGATTGTGAGAGCTGGGGATTGGATTATGAATATGTAAAGTCGATTCAACCTGTAGCAATTCTTGATTCAGGAGAAATGGGTACGCTTCCAGCACCCAAACTCTGCCAGGATCTGGGAATAAAGAATCAGACGCAGAGAAGTAAACTGGAGAAAGCCAAACAAGAGCTGTACATGCATAGTTTCAATCACGGAGTCATGCTTGGTTCCACAGGGAAGGTTGCCGGCAAGCCAGTAGAAGAAGCGAGGGAATTGGTCAAGAACGAATTGGTTGAAAATGGCAAAGCAATAATTTACTACGAGTTGACAGGTCCAGTCCAGTCGCGTTGGCTTGCAGATTGCGTAGTCAAGATAGTAGATAATCAGTGGTTCTTAGGATACAGTGACGAAAAATGGACCGAAACCACTGAAAAGGCCCTGAAGTCCATGGAACTTTATCCTTCCAAATCCCGTGCTCAATTTGAATATGTCTTGCAATGGTTGAAGAACTGGGCCTGTGTCCGTGAAAAGGGTCTGGGAACTAGATTGCCATGGGACGATAACTGGGTCATTGAATCACTGAGCGATTCAACAATCTACATGGCCTATTACACAGTAGCCCATTATCTTAAGGACTTGAAGGAAAACCAGCTCACCGAATCTCTGTTCGACGCAATATTTGGAGACGGTAACACCAAGTTGGCAGCAGAAGATAGCGGTGTAAAGCAGGCAGACGTCATAAAATGGCGTAATGAATTCAACTATTGGTACCCCTACGATTTGAGGATAAGTGGCAAGGATCTGATACAGAATCATTTGTCGTTCAGTCTGTTTAATCACACGGCAATGTTTGGAGAAGACAAATGGCCCAGAGGTTTTGCAGTCAATGGCTGGGTCCTTGTTGAAGGAGAAAAGATGTCCAAGTCCAGAGGCAATTTTTTCACTCTCAAGGAATTGACGTCAAAATACGGGGCCGACGTTGTCCGTTTCACTCTGTGCAATGCCGGTGAAGGTCTTGACGATCCAAACTGGGAGATCACTTTTGCAGAAACAGCTGGCAAGAAATTGAATAACTGGTTATCTTTTGTAAGAAAGAACAAGGGAAAAGGCAGAACCACAAATCACCCCGTCGACGCCTGGTTCCGTGAGATTATGGCAAGCATCTCTAATCAAGCTCACAAGGCATCTGAAAGATTGAAATTTAGAACATCGACACGTCTTTTTTTCTTCGAGTTACCACAATATTTCAGATGGTACCTTCAAAGAACAGGTGAACCCCATGCAGAGTTATTGAAGGAGTACATATCTGTCGTAAATCGGGGGATTGCACCAATTGTACCGCATACGGCAGAGGAAGCCTGGGCTATTTCCGGAGAGAAGGATTTCATTCTGAATCAGCCATTTCCTGAAGGTCACAGTCCGGATTTAAGTTTGATAACGGGCGAGGATCTAGTTAAACAGACTTTAGAAGACACGCGATCCATTTTGAACATTGCAAAAATTGCCAATCCCAAGGAGATTGTGTTTATAACTGCACCAGAATGGAAGTGGACCGCCGTCCGTACTGCTGGAGAATTGGCAGATGGAAGAGGGCAGGTAAAGTTGAACGATCTTATCTCCAGCGTGATGCCGACCAT